>JANLPT010000263.1:0-10460 GCA_031367405.1 Bryobacteraceae bacterium | reverse complement strand
AAAATGACCGCTCAGCCGCGCTTGAAGCCGGGGACGCGTTGGGCGCGTCCGTCACTTCGTTCCCGGCTGGTGACCGTTTCGGACAAACACCGGAACCAGATGCAGATGCGTGAATTGCTCGCACCGCCCCAGCCCATTGTTCCTCCCTTCTCAAAGCCGGTGAGACGTCGGCGCTCAGGTGGGCTGAGCGGCGTTTTGATACGCTAGGCACGTCTATGATTCGCCGCATTCTCTCCAGTCGCTCGGCCGCGATTACCATTCTGGTCTCGCTGGCCGGTGTATCCGGTGCCCAACCAGGGGCTCAGCAAGTGCCAGGCGACCCGTTTGCCCAATCGATTCGGCCCGTACTCGCGCAGAATTGCGCGGCGTGCCACAATCCGGCGAATCCCAAGAACCGGATCAATTTTCTGCAGGCCGCTACCGCTAAAGACTTGCAAGTCAACCGCGGTCTGTGGCGCGATGTCGCCACGCAGTTGCGCAACCGGACCATGCCGCCGGTGGATTCGAAACTGTCCGAAGACGATCGCCTGCGCGTGGCCACCTGGATCGACACTCGCTTGCGGCTGACCGCTTGCGACGCCGGCGGCTACGCCGGTGCCGTGGCCCTGCGGCGGTTGAACCGGCGCGAGTACCGCAACACCATCCGTGACCTGATGGGCGTTGACTTCAACGTCTCCGAACTCTTTCCCGCCGATGGCACCGGAGGCTCCGGCTTCGACACCAACGGTGAAACGCTTTTCATTCCGCCGCTGTTGCTGGAACGCTACCTGGAGGCCGCCCAGCAGATCGTCGACCGGGCGATGGTTACGCCGGATCTGGTGAGGAATATTTCCGCCGCGCAGATGCTTCCCACGACGCCGCAAGCCGCCCCGGCGCGGCTCCTCAGCTCCGGCGAAGAGTTATCGGCTCCCGTCTCCATCTACGTGGGTGGTGACTACACGGTGCGGGTCACGGTCGAGCGGCCGGAGCCCACGAGTTCGCTCTCGCTCAAAGTGGATGGCGGCACCGCCGTACCTTTGGCCCCGCCGCCGGTGCGGGCTGGCCGCGTGGGCGGTAACAACCGGGGTGGCCCGGCTTATCAGGTGCAGTTGCGGCTCGCCAGAGGCCTTCGCCTGCTGTCGATTTCCGCAGAGGGCTTGCCCGCGCGAATCACCGGTTTGGTTCTGGAACAGAAGGCCGTGGAGCCGTCCCCTGAAAAGCTGGCCTTACATCACCGGCTGTTGGGAGTGGAGCCCGGCGGCGACGTTCTGCAGCCTCGCAAAGTGGCGGAGCACGTGCTCCGGACCTTTCTCCGCAAGGCCTACCGGCGTCCGGTGAATCCGTCCGACGCGGCCCCCTTTCTGCAGCTCTACGACCGTGCCGCTCAACGCGGCGATCCTTTTGAGGAACGTCTCAAACTGGCGATGAAGGCCGTTCTGGTGAGCCCGAATTTCCTGTTCAAGATGGAACAGCGTCACGCCAATCCTGGCATTTATCCGCTGAGCCAATATGAATTGGCTTCCCGGCTCTCCTATTTCCTCTGGTCCACCATGCCCGACGAGGAGTTGAACGGGCTGGCGGACCAAGGCAAACTGCAAGACCCGAAAGTGCTCACCGCTCAAATTGACCGCCTGCTCGACGATCCGCGCTCCCGCACCTTCACCAGCACCTTCGTCGGCCAATGGCTCGGTACGCAGGACGTGGGAGGCCGCGCCGCCCCCATGTTGACGGAGTTGCAGACTTACTACACGCCGCCCGTCGCCGCTGACCTGCGCGCCGAACCGATTCTGCTGTTCCAGCGGATCCTCGGCGAGAACCGCAGCCTGCTGGAATTGCTCACCGCCGACTACACCTACATGACGGAGCGTCTAGCCAAGTTCTACCAAATGGAAGAGCAGTTCAAAGGCGTGCGCGGTAACCAACCGCAGTTAGTGAAGTGGCCCGATGGCCGCCGGGCCGGTGTGATGAACTCGGGCGCGGTGATGGCCATGACGTCGCACTACCGGCAGACCAGCCCGGTGCTGCGCGGCGCGTGGGTGCTCGAATCGCTCTTGGGAACGCCCGTCCCTCCGCCGCCCGCCAATGTGCCGCCGCTGGAGCCGGTAAAGTGCCTCGAAAACTGCGCGGTGGAGGCCAAGACGGCGGTGGGCATGCGCCAGCGCATCCTCAGCCATCGCGTGAATCCGGCCTGCTCGGCTTGCCACAATCTGATGGACCCCATCGGCTTCGCGCTCGAGAACTTCGATTGGACCGGCCGCTGGCGCGACAAGGAGTTCGACGGAGCGGCCATCGACGCCACGGGCACCTTGCCTTCAGGCGAGAAATTCGATGGACCGGAGCAACTTCGCCATGTATTGTTAGTGAAGAAGGACGACTTCCTGCGGCACCTGACGTCCAAGGTGCTGGGGTATGCGCTGGGGCGCAGCCTGCAGGACGGAGACAGTTGTACGGTGCAGCATTTGGCGGACGCGCTCCGCAAAGATGACTACCGGGCCAGAACCCTGGTGCGGGAAGTGGCCCTAAGCGTGCCGTTTCGCAATAGCCAGGGGGGCGTGGTTAAAACGGAATCGGTTGCGCCGGTCCGGAAGCGCAGCGGCCCCATGGTCGTGAAGTGAAGGCCCATGGTCGTGAAGTGAAGATACAGTCAGTCGATAGGCGGTAATCCAGATGCAGAAGCGAATCTCGAGACGAACAGTCCTGCGCGGTGCCGGGGCCGCGATGGCCCTGCCTTGGATGGAGTCGATGGCGTCCGCCGCTACTCCAGGCTCGCTTGCTGAGCCGCCTCTACGCTCGGTCTTCATGTACATGCCGAACGGCGTGTGCCCGGATTACTGGACACCGGCGGGCGATGGCGAGAGCTACGAGCTGACGCCGCATTTGAAGCCGCTCCTCAGCTTGAAGAATGACTTCTTACTTCTCGAAAACTTGTGGAACGCCAAGACCGTCGGGCGCAACGGACACTGGCCGAAGGTGCCGGCGTTTCTCTCGGGTGGCTATGTCGAGCGGACCTCGGGCGACGACCTCGATTCCGGCGGCACATCGGTGGATCAGTTGCTGGCGCAGCAGATCGGCGATCGCACCATGTTGCCCAGTTTCGAGTTGGGCCTGGAGGCGACGCGTAACGGGATCGACACGGCCGGCGGGGGCTTTGCCCGCATGTATGGCTCCTATATTTCGTGGCGGGATCCGCATACGCCGGTTCCCAAAGAGATCATTCCGCAATTGGCTTTCGACCGCCTGTTTCGTTCCAACAAAGCGCCGGTGATCTCGAGCGTCAATCCGAATGACCCCGCCTTGCTGAGTGCGTTGCAGCGGGACGAGAGTAGCATTCTGGACCTTGTGCGGGATCAGGCCAAAAGCCTTCGCCGGGATGGCAGTTCCAGCGACCGCGTGCGGCTGGATGAGTATTTCGAATCGGTGCGGTCAGTCGAGCAGCGGCTGCAAGCGGCGCTGCGCCCGCAGAAGCGTTGGATCAATCAAGGCAAGTTTCCGCTCGAACGCCCCGGCCCCGGCATTCCGGCCACCCGCCCGGAGCACATGAAGCTGATGATGGACATCATGGTGCTGGCGCTGTGGAGCGATACGACGCGCATCGGCACCATGATGACGGCCGACGCGCAGACCAACGAGGACTACAATTTTCTGCCGGGCGTGAAGGGCGGTTTCCATTCCATTTCGCACCACGCCGAAGATCCCATCCGCAAGAAGATGTATGAAGCCTGCGTAACTTGGCACGTGGAACAAGTGGCTTACTTTCTGAACAAATTGAAGAGTCTGGATGAAGGGGGAAAGTCGCTGCTGGATAACTCGATGGTGATGTTCGGCTGCGGCATCAAGTGCGGCAACCTGCACCTTGAGGAGAACCTGCCCATCGCTCTGGCGGGCGGCGGCAAAGGCACGTTGCGGGGAGGCCGCCGCTTGCGTTTCGAGAAGAAGACGCCGCTCTGCAATCTTTACCTCAGCATGCTTCACCGCATGGGGGTTCCCGAAGAGTCGTTTGGCGACAGTACGGGTGAGCTTCAAGGCTTGAACGAGCCGCGCCCGGCCTAATTTCAGAGCAAGTGGAAGCTGACTTCGATTTGGGCTGGCACGGCCACCGGACGGCCGTCGCGGGTGGCTGGTTTGAATCGCCACTGCCGCACGGCTTCCAGGGCTTTTTCGTCGAGCCCCAGGCCGGCCGCCTTCGCGATGCGAAGGCTGCGAATCCGCCCATGCTCATCCACTTCGACGGCGACCAGCACGGAGCCCTGAAACCTGGCTTTGCGAGCTTCGTCAGGATAATCAGGCTCTACGCGAAAGATGACGACGGGGGCAGTGACGCCACGCCAACGCTCGGCGATGCTCCCCAATCCGGGGCCGTCTCCTTCGCCGATGCCGGGTCCGCGCCCATCACCGATGCCGGGTCCAGTGCCCCGGCCGCCCGACGCCGGTCCCCTGAGGTTGGCGAGAGGGTCACCGATCGTATTGATCTGCGGCATCTGTGGCAGGGCTTCCGTGAAGATAGCGGTGTCCACGACAAGCTTGGGCGCATGGTCCAGCGGCCGGGTGAGCGGCGGCAGCAGTGGGCGGCGTCTCACCACTTCCACCTTGCCTAGCGTGGCGGGCGCGGTCTGCTGGGCGCCGCCGCCGGCGTCCTGTGCGCGCCAGAGAAGTTTGCGGGGTACCAGGGCGATGGCCGAGGGCAACTCAGACAAGGGCAGGGGAGTGTGGATGATGGAGGGTAACAACATCAAGGCGAGCAACACGGCGGCGTGGAGGCTGACGGAGATCATCTGGCTGCGCGGCGTATCGATAGTCATCGCGTCTACTCATGCATCTCGAGGGCCGCGCCAGAAACAGGCCGGTTAGCGTCGACTCAGTGGGATGCCCAGTCGACAGCTGTGAAAAATACCTAGAGCAAGTCGATCACGCGGTCCACTTCGCCAGTCTCCAGATAGAAATGGGGCGAGACGCGGATATAGCCTTGGCGGGGGGCGGACATGATCTTGTGCTCACGCAATTTGGCCACCGTCATGCGGCTATCGATGCCCTCTTTACGAAAACTGACGATGCCGGCGGCCGATGCGGGTTGGCGCTCGATCATCAGTTGATAGCCCTTATGGCGCGCGCCGTCAGCGAGCCGGTCGGCGAGTAGAGTGATGCGCTGGGCGAGTCCGCCCGGGCAAGCGGCTTCGATGCCGTTTAAGAAACGCATGGACGCTTCGAGGCCGAAACAGCCGACGGTGTTGAGAGTGCCGCACTCGTAGCGGCCGGCATCGGGTCGCAGGGCCATGTCGCGGCAGGCGTAGTCGTTGTAGCCGGCGATGTTGGTCCAGCCGAATTCCACGGGCTCAATGCCGTCCTGCTGGTCCTGCTGGATGTAGAGCACGCCGCAACCTTCCGGGCCCAGTAGCCATTTGTGGCCGTCAGAGGCTAAGGCCTGGATGCGCGCCTTGCGCACGTCGATGGGATAGACGCCGAGGCCCTGAATGGCGTCGACAAAAAAGAAAACATTGTGGCGATGGCAGATTTCGCCGATGGCCTCCAGATCCACTCGATAACCGCTCAGATAGTTGACGTAGCTGATGGCCAGCAAGCGCGCGCCCTTCGCCGCCGCATCGATCCGGTCGAGCGAATCGTAGATCGAGAGCCAGCGGATCTCGACGCCCTTCGACTGCAAGCGTTCCCAGGGAAAGTAGTTGGCGGGGAACTCCTCGCGGAACGCGACGACGATGTCGCCCGCTTTCCAGTCGAGGCCCATCTGGACGGTGGCGATGCCCTCCGAAGTATTCTTGACGATGGCGATTTCGGCGGGCGCGGCGTTGATCATCCGGGCGGCTTGCGCGCGGAAGTCTTCGTAGCACTTCATCCAGCGGTCGTAGTGCAGGCTGCCCCACGTGCAGGCGTCGTCGGCGTTCCAGCGCATGGCGTCGGCGGCGGGCTTACAAAGCGGTGCCACCGCCGCGTGATTCAGGTAAGTGAGGTTCGCCAGCACCGGGAATTGCTCGCGGTAGTGCTGCCAGGACGCTGGGTCGGCTGTTAAATCGTTGGTGCTCAAAAGGTTTTCGTAACCCACAGTTATCAAGATACGTTAATTCTAACAACCGTCGCCCCTCACCGGTTTGATGAATCGGACTATACTGGTGGCAAGCGTTGCGAGACTTTTCGGGCGCCGACGGGTTCGCTTGAAGGAGAATGATTATGCTCCGTAGTTTTCTGAATACCAAGACGGTGGCGGCTGTGTTGGCCGGTGCCCTCACTGTGTTTACTCTGTTCGCTGGCGATACCAAGACTCCAGATTCCGCTCAAACTGCCACCGGCGCACCAACGGCCAAAACGGCCAAAACGCCGGAAGTGAAGAAGAAGCCCGCGAAGAAAGATCCTGACCAAATCGGCAATCGGGACATCGGCAAGGGTCTCAACTTCTACTCGCTTGAAAAAGAGATCGCGCTGGGCAAAGGGCTGGCCACGGACATTGAGCGTCAGGCCAAGATTATTGATGATCCGCAAATCGCGGAATACGTGAGCCGCGTGGGGCAAAATCTGGTGCGGAATTCGGATGCCAAAGTCCCGTTCACCATCAAAGTGGTGGATAGCGAGGACGTGAACGCTTTCGCCCTTCCCGGCGGTTTTTTCTACGTCAATACCGGGCTGCTCCTCGCGGCTGAATCGGAATCTGAGCTGGCGGGTGTGATGGGCCATGAAATTGCCCACATCGCTGCACGCCATGGCACCAAACAGGCCACCAAGGGTACGTTGGCTAACCTGGCCACCATCCCCTTGATGTTTACCGGGTACGGCTGGACAAGCCTCTTGATTCGCCAGGGTGTGAGCGTCTTAATCCCGTTGGTATTCCTGCAATTCAATCAGGCGCAGGAGCGCGAGGCGGACGTGCTCGGTTTGCAGTATATGTATAAGTCCGGCTACGATCCAACGTCGTTTGTCGATTTCTTCGAAAAGCTGCAATCGCGCGAGAAGCGCAAGCCAGGCACGATGTCGAAGATTTTCTCCTCGCATCCGCCGACGGCTGAACGCGTGACGGACGCCCAGAAGAATATTGGCGAGATGCTGGCTGCCCGCCCGGACTACATCGTCACCACTTCCGAGTTTAACGAAGTGAAGTCCCGCTTGATGGCGATGAATGGCCGCCGTAAGGCGACTCCCGAAGATCCCAACCGGCCGCGCTTGAAGCGTGCCCCGGGCGGCACGATTCCGTCTGACGATGGCAAGGGCGGCACCAAGGCTCCCACCGACGAGGACGATCGTCCGACCTTGAAGAAACGCCAATAATAGCCGCTTGGCTGTTTTGTTAATTAATTGAGCCGCGACCGAAGGAAGCGGGCCACATCCGCGCAGTAATCAGCCAAACAGCTGGCCGAAGTACTCCGGCAACACCTTACGCCACCAAGGCCAATCATGCGTGACGTCGTGGCCCCAGACGTCGAGTTGATGCGGCACTCCTTTTGCAGCGAGTATGTTCGATAGCTGGCGGGCCCGGCCCGGAGCTTCGAACTCCCCTTGACCCGTAAAGATGAGGATGCGTTTGCCTTGGAGCTGGTGTCCGTCGTAGCTGTCCCCCAGGTAATCGACGGGGTTGTTGAAGTAAAGGTCCTCGTTGTAAAAGCCATTGAAGAAGCTACGGATGTCGTAGCTGCCGCTGATCAACATCGCGCCGCCGAACAAATCGGGATGCTTGAAGAAAGTGTTCGCCGCCAACGATGCGCCCAGGCTGATGCCCATAATGAGCGGCTTCACGTCACCCCCGCAATCGGCGCGGATGAGCGGCAATACCTCTTCGGTAAGGTAACCGTCGTAGCGTTGGAGCCAGGCGATTTTCTCTTCCGGCGATGCGTGCTGATTCAGCAGCGCCAGCTGATTCACGCTGTCCACCGCATAGAGCTTCACCTTGCCTTCATTCAGAAACCAACTCACCGAGTCGATCAGATTGAAACGCTCGTATTCGAGGAAGTCAGCCGCGGCGGTGGGCAGCATCAGCACCGGCGGGCCGTAGTGCCCATAGGCGACCAGCGGCATGTGCCGGTGCAGGCGCTCGCTATACCAACTGGTGATGTTACGCCTCATGTCACTCTCCTACCTCCACCACGATCTTGCCGAAATGCGCGCCGCTTGCCATGTGTTCGAACGCGGCGCGGGCTTGGGCGAAGGGAAATACGCGATCCACCACCGGCCTGATTTCGGCCAGCGCAAAGGCGCGGGTGAGCGATTCAAACATGTCGCGACTGCCCACAAAGATGCCGTTGAGCCGCAGGTTCTGCATCAGAATCGGCACCACACTGATCTCAGCGGAACTGCCGCCTGACAAGATGCCAATGACGGCGACATGTCCGCCCAGGCGGACGGCGCGCAGGCTCTTGGTGAAGGTGCCGGCCCCGCCCACTTCGACGACATGGTCAACGCCGGTGCCGCCGGTGAGTTCCCGGGCGGCCTTATCCCAATTGGGGTTCGTTTGGTAGTTGATGCCCGCCGAGGCCCCCATCGCTTTGGCGCGTTCGAGCTTCTCGTCGCTTGAGGAAGTGACGATCGCTTGGGCACCGATGAGACGCGCGATTTGCAGGGCCATGATGGAGACGCCGCCGGTGCCTTGCAGCAAAACGGTTTCGCCGGGTTGCAAGCCACCGCGTTCCACCAGGGCATGCCAGGCGGTGACGGCGGCGCAGGGGAGCGTGGCGGCTTCGACATCGCTGAGATAGGCGGGCGTGTGAACCAGGCCTTCAGCCGGCAACACGCGCTCTTCGGTGAGCATGCCGTCGAGGGGGCCCCCGAGAGTCGCGCTTGACCGCTCGCGATTGGCGGCTCCGGCGATCCAGGTTTGAGCGAAAATGCCCATCACCCGGTCACCCGGCTTCACGCGAGTGACGCCCGCGCCCACCGCGGCCACGACACCCGCGCCATCGGAGCCGGGAATTAAGGGCAGCTTCTGCTTCGGGTTATAGAGGCCTTGCACCATCAGCAGGTCACGGTAGTTGAGCGACACGGCCTTTACCCGCACGAGCGCCTCGCCGGGGCCGGGGCCGGAGCTGGTGCGCTCGGCAATTTGCAAATGATCCAGCCCGAAGCTCTCGACTTGGTAGCAACGCATATTCGCTAGTGTAACGGCTGCGGGATGCGTACAATCGTGGACGATGACTGTAAAAGATCAGGTGTGCGTTGTCACCGGCGGAGCCCATGGAATTGGCCGCGCCTTAGCGGAGCGATTTGCGGCGGAAGGGGCGCGCGCAGTGGTTGTAGCGGACCTCGACCTCGCTGCCGCCCAGCACGTCGCGTCCAGCTTCGGCGGACTGGCCATCGGCTGCGATGTCTCCGTCGAAGCAGACCTGGTCAACGTCCTCGACACCGTCGAATATGCCTACGGCCCCATCGGGCTCTTTTGCTCGAACGCCGGCATCGGCATGGAAGGTGGCTTGGAGGTGAGCGATGCCAACTGGGATCGCATCATGCGCATCAACTTCATGTCCCACGTTTGGCTGGCGCGCCATTTGGTGCCGCGAATGCTGCGGAATGGCGGCGGCGCGATGCTGCAGACGGTGTCAGCGGCAGGCTTGCTGACGCAGTTGGGGTCAGCCCCATACGCCGTGTCCAAGCATGCGGCGATGAGCTTTGCGGAATGGCTGGCGGTCACCTTCGGCGCGCGTGGCTTGAAGGTCTTTGCCCTGTGCCCGCAAGGCGTCCGGACCGCGCTGCTCGAAGAGGCCAGCCAAGGGTCGATGAATTTTCTGGTGGAGACGGCGATCGAGCCTACGGCCGTCGCCGAAGCGGTCATCGCCGGGTTGGCGCGTGAGGAGTTCCTGATTCTGCCCCATCCCGAGGTCGCCGAATACTTCCGCCGCAAGGCCAACGACTATGATCGTTGGTTGCGCGGGATGCAGCGGTTACAGACCGGGACCGGAATCGAGAAGCTGATGAAGGGCTAGGGGCTGGCTGCAAATTAAATGCCCCCTGAACTTCAAATTGCGGTGGAGTCCGAGTACAATGAGAGGTCGTGGCGCTTGTATGCCACCGGCCGCTCGCAGATTTCTAATAAAGGGTAAGTCCGACTGCATGTCCCCCACGATCGTATCTCCTGACATCGATGTCGATCAATCCGGCCAAACTGGCGAGGAACACGCCAAGATGTTTCACGTCGTCCTGCTGGACGATGACGATCACACTTACGACTATGTGATCGAGATGCTCCAGAAACTGTTTTTGCTCTCGTCAGCTTCGGCCTTCAATCACGCCGTGGAGGTAGATGCCACCGGGCGCACCGTTGTTTTAACCTGCGAACTGGACCCCGCTGAATTCGCGCGCCAGCAAGTACACAGCTACGGTGCCGATTGGCGCATGCCCCGCTCGCAAGGTTCCATGTCAGCGGAACTTGAACCAGCGGCGGGCTAAATGGGCCTCTCCCCCCACCTTCGAGCGGCTTTGATGATCACCGTGTGCGCGACGGCGTTTGCCGGGTTGCTGGTCACCCGGCTGCTAAGCGCGATGATGGTGGATCC
>JANLPT010000236.1:0-8011 GCA_031367405.1 Bryobacteraceae bacterium | reverse complement strand
CAGCCGCGGGAGTTGGTGAAGGGTAAGATCGTGGCGGATTTGTTTGGGTAGTGTGTGGGGCTTTAATAATGATCATAACCGACGTGGAACTTTGCTTCGGCGCTTCCAATCGCAACACTCCAATTTCCGGATGGGCTCTCGAGACAGAACTCAGTTAACGCTGTCTGAGGAAGTCCTATATCTAATAGAAGGGCCGCTAACGTTGCTGTCGCCTCCGGGCCTCCGAAACCGTCGATAATTCGGCGAGAAGCAAAGTCATCCGTATTTCCGCATCTTCGATTTTCGTTTGTGAGATAGAAGTCGGGCAGGTGATAGGCGGCGCGGCCGGAGTATTTCTCATAGTGGCCCTGAATCCGCCATTCTTCCTTCCAAAGCGGATGAAGATGGGTGACCGGTGAAGGCTCGTAACCGAACGCGAGCGGTCGACTCGCGAGGCCCATGAGTCTTGTGTTTGAGAGATTCGGGACCACACAGTCAATGCGAATCTTTGTAACGACCGTCTGCGGATGGCTGAGGTGGAGAATCACTTGGCGGTTCGGATGAAACATGTTGGCAAACAGCAAGAGGCCCAGCCGACGGTAAGTGTTCTTGTCGGCGAAGAAATGAACGGCATCGTAGCGGGCTGAGTCTCCGTAGTCATGGCCGAGCGGCCACGGCACGACTTTTAATTGCGAGGTGAGTATTTCGTCCGGCGGAGCCGCACATATCGAGCCGTTTAAGAGGAATGGCTCGTCAGGCTGGATTGGCAATTGCGCTAACACATTGGCGTAAAGACTTTCGAGGGCTTTCATGCTATTTCAATCAATTTTACGCATAGGCTGTTTGCTGCCCTGGGCAAGCCGAGGCGGAGCTCAAGCTCCGCGCGGACTAAAGTCCGCCTTACGGTGGTCGGCGACTGTCTTCAAAGGGGGATCGCATCCCTGAGGACGGAATCGCGAAGGTAAGGACTTAAGGAACGGGCGGTGACTACGTCGACGCGGCGGTCGAGGATGTCTTCGAGGTCTTGCTGGATGGCGATGACGTCGAGGAGGCTGCGGCCGGGGGCGAGGTCGATGAGAAGATCGAGATCGCTGTCGCGTTGCTGGGTTCCGCGGGCGAAGGAGCCGAAGACGCGTAGGTTTGAGGCTCCGTGACGGGCGGCTACTTCGCGGATTGCGATCACGTTAAGGCCAGTAAAAGAATCGGCAACTGCCATTCAACAAGTATATCCTCCGCACATTTGTGGACCGGCCAGGAGGAGGCCGGTGCTACTGGGGGGATTGCGCGATATTATTAAGACGTGGGCACTACACCTGAGGAATTCCGGCTGGACCGCACGCAATTTTGCGTTGCCCGGCTGACGGATCCAGATGATGCGGTGGGGTACTGGTTGTCGCGCCCAGTGGAGGAACGGCTGCGGGCTCTCGAGCTGTTGAGAAGGACTTTCTATGGCTATACCAGCGCTAGCGAGGGACTTCAAAGAGTTCTTGAAGTTGCTCAACTCAAACCACGTTGAGTATCTGCTGATTGGTGGGTACGCGGTGGGCATCCATGGGCATATCCGGGCGACGAACGATCTCGATATTTGGGTCAAGGTAAGTCAGGAAAACGCTTCCAGGATCGAGCACGCGCTTCGCCAGTTTGGGTTCTCGACAGCGGCGTTGACCTTGGATCTGTTTCTGGTTCGGAATAATGTGGTCCGGATGGGGGTGCCGCCGATTCGGATTGAGGTAACTCACGTCGATTTCCGGAGTCGAGTTTGAGACGTGTTACCGCGAAAGGGAGATGATCCAGATTGAGGACATGGTGGTTCCGGTGATCAGTCTGGCGCGTTTGCGGGAGAACAAGGCGGCCAGCGGGCGGGCGAAGGATCTGGCGGATTTGGAGAGTTTACCTGGGCCGGTGGGACCGGGCTGAAGACGATCCGCCTCTGAGGAGTGTAGGCGGGCCAGGGGGCCCGCCCAACTTGTTAGTATTCTAAAGGCCGATGACGATTGTTGACCATTTGGCTTGTTCTTACACCGGGACCCGTTATGAGGCGGGGCAGTTGCACAACTTGAGCGCGGAGGGTTGGCCGCTTTTGGTGCGGTATGACTTGGCGAAGGCGCGGGAGAGTTGGAATCGGGAGTGGATTGCGGATGGTCCGCGGAGCATGTGGCGGTATGCGCCGGTGTTGCCGGTGAAGAATCCCGCCAATATTGTTTCATTGGGGGAGGGGTGGTCACCGTTGGTGCGGACGCCGCGACTGGCCAAATCGTTGGGCTGCGAGCAGCTTTGGGTGAAGGACGAGGGGATCAACCCGACGGGCAGCTTTAAGGCGCGGGGGCTCTCTTGCGCCATCTCCATGTGCAAGGAACTGGGCGTGCGAAAGGTGGCGATCCCTTCGGCGGGGAACGCGGCGAGCGCGATGGCGGCCTACGCGGCGGCGGCCGGCATGGAGGCGCATATCTTTATGCCGCAGGACGTGCCGCAATCGAACTATATCGAGTGCAAGGCGTTTGGGGCGCATGTGACGCTGGTGAACGGGCTCATCAGCGATTGCGGGCGCATCGTTGCTGAGCGCAAAGATGCTGAGGGTTGGTTCGATGTGAGCACGTTGAAGGAGCCTTACCGGATTGAAGGCAAGAAGACGATGGGCTACGAGTTGGCCGAGCAGATGGGCTGGACTTTACCCGATGTCATCTTTTACCCAACCGGGGGCGGCGTGGGGATGATCGGAATGTGGAAGGCTTTTGAGGAGATGGAGCAGCTGGGTTGGATTGGGCCTCGAAGACCGAAGATGATTGCAGTGCAGGCGACGGGTTGTCAGCCAATTGTGCGGGCCTTTGAGCAGGGGACGGAGCGGAGTGAGTATTGGGAAAACGCGACGACGGTGTCGAGTGGATTGCGGGTGCCGAAGCCGTTGGGCGATTTTTTGGTTTTGCAGGCGGTGCGGCAGAGCGGGGGGACGGCCCTGGCGGTGACCGATGAAGCGTCGCTCGATTGGGGCATTGAACTGGCGAAGCAGGAAGGCATGTTTGTGGCTCCGGAGGGGGCGGCGTGCGTGGCGGCGTGTCAACAATTGTTAAATTCGGGGTTCCTGAAGCCGTCCGACAAGATCGTGATCTACAACACGGGGGCTGGTTTGAAGTATTTGGAGGCTTATGCAACGCGTTTTCCGCGAACGGCTGGGCCATTGGATTCGCTTTCCATGATCGCGCCCCGCTAGAATAGAGAGAGAAGTGCTGTCGCTTCGGGTTATTTACAAACATGCTTAAGAACGTTGTCCTATTTGGTGTGGTGGCGCTGAGCGCGATGGCGCAGGGCCCGGTTCGCTATGGGTCCTATGTGGGGACCGATTTGTTCGACACGGTGATCGCGTCGACGGTGGATAGCAAGGGCAACATCTGGATGACGGGGTATACGAGTTCGGACACGTTCCCTCTGGCAGGCGATGCGTTTCGCAATATCTCCGGCGGCGGGCGCGAGATTTTTCTGGTACGGCTAGATCCGCGTAAGAGTGGCAACGACGCATTGACCTATGCCAGCTACATTGGCGGCGACGGGTCGGACGAGCCGGCGGCGATCGCGGTGGACGGGGAGTTCGTCTACATGTGCGGTGTGACGAACTCGACCAATTTCCCGTTGGCGGGCGCGGCATTTCAAACGGCGCGGGGCGGGGATCGCGACGCTTTCGTGCTGAAGCTGGATCCGCGCGTGGGCGGCGATGCGGGCTTGGTTTATTCGACTTATCTGGGTGGCACGCGTGCCGATGCTTGCAACTCGTTATCGGTGCGCAACGGCAAGGTTTACGTGGCTGGATATACGAATTCGGAGACTTTCCCGACGACGGGGAATGCTTTTCAGACTTCGCAGATCGGCGGCTGGGATGCGTGGGTGGCGGTGCTGGACATGAATCAGGGGACGGCGGCACAAACGCTGGAGTATGCGACTCGTTTGGGCGGCGAGCAGACGGATGCGGCGACAGCGGTGACGGCGGATGCGCAGGGGTTAATTTACGTGGCCGGATTTACGGCGTCGTCAGGCTTTCCGGTGAGTCCGAATGCGCCGCAGCGCGCCTTTCGTGGGGTGACGGATTTGTTTCTGGTGAGGATTAACCCGGCGCTGAATGCTTCGATTTATTCGACGCTGTGGGGCGGCGCGGATAACGATGTGCCGACCGCGATGACGCTGGATGCGACGGGTGCGGCGGTGGTGGTGGGGTATTCATTGTCGGCGGATTTCCCGACGACTTCAGGGTCGGCGCAAGCGGCGGCGGCTGGGCGAGGAGATGCATTTGTGATGCGGGTGCGGCTGGATCCGGCGGTACCCGAGCCCGTGCTGTATTCGACCTTGTTAGGCGGCACGGCGGGCGATGTCGCCGAGGCGGTGGCCGTCAATGCGCAGAACGAAATCTTTGTGGTGGGCTATACGCTATCGACCGACTTTCCGTTGCGTGGCGAAACGCTGCAGCGCGCTAACGGCGGGGTGATCGATGGATTTATCGCGAAAATTCAGCCCAATACGCCGGCGGGCACGGCGCTCGCTTACACGACTTACTTGGGTGGCCAAGGGCAAGACACGCTGTCGAGTGTCACGCTCACGAGCGCTTGCGAAATCACGGTGAGCGGATTTACTTCGAGTTCGACGTTATCGACGAGCGCGAATGCTTACCAAACTGATTTAAAAGGCTTTGGTGACGGTTTCGTCCAGCAGATTAGCCTTTGCCCGCGGCAATAGTTCTAGTCGACCAGAGCGGCTTTGAGGTCGCGGGCGAAGTGGCGGAACAGGACCACCTCTTCCGGAGTCGCAGCCTGCCGATGGCCTTTGAAGGTGAAAAAAGCTTGGTGGCCGTCCCACAGCACGACGGCGAATCCTTCGCTGGTGAGCTTGCAAACCGAACCAATGAGCCCGAAGCCGGGCGGCTCTGACTTAGTCTTTTCGATCAGGCAAACGAAACCATGGCGGGTCAGGACGAAGTAGCCGGCAAGGTCTGCTGGCACGATTTCGATGCTGGCCTCCGCGAGCCGGAGGAGTTGGCGTTCCAACATGATCGGCCTACATCTTGTAGCGGCCGAAGTCCTCGTCGTTCAACTGCTCGAGCCATCGGCGCAACTCTTCGTTGTTGTTCTTATCGCTAGCGGTGGTGACCATCTTGGATGTCTTCAGGACTTGGTCGTCCACAAAGATGGGGCAATCCAAACGCAGAGCCAAAGCGAGGGCGTCGCTGGGACGGGCATCCACGGAGACGGACTCACCATTCTTATCCATCCAGATCAACGCGTAAAAGGTATCGTCCTTCAACTCATTGACGACCACTTTCTGGATGGTGACATCCAGGCCCGTGACGATCGTCTTGATCAAGTCATGGGTCATCGGGCGCGGCGTGGAGATTTTTTCAATCTCGAGGGCAATCGCATTGGCCTCATACACGCCGACCCAGATCGGGAGGATCGTGTCACCGGACACACCGCGAAGAATCACGATGGGCATTTGAGTGACGGGATCCATCATCAGAGTGCGAATTTTCATTTCGACTTCCATCGGGATTTCCTTTCTTCTTAATTAGAGCATCTTTCGCTGAAGCGCCGTTCGCCTAACGGCTGAGGATGATGGTGAGGTCGCGACCGGGTGTGCCGGCCGACGATGAGGGCACGTTGAGAATATCCACCGTCAATCGTTCGCCTGCTTCGAGCGGGGGCAACCCGAAGCCGCTGACGGAGTTGGACTGAGTCATGCCAGCGGCGATGGTGACTTCGGCATAGGCGACGCCATTGCGCATCACGCGCGCCAGAATGTTACCGCCAGTTGGAGCGTCGGCGACAACGGCGTAAACCTCACCAATCGCCTGCCGCCGTTCGACCAGTAAGATGGGTGTCAGGCTTGATCCGATCGCTAGTGGGCCATCAACTTGGAGGGTAAGCTGTCCGCCCGAAAGCGTGCGCAGACCGAGCGCGGTGGTGCCCGTAAGATTGCCTTCCGCCGTCGGCGAAGAGCCGTAGATATTCGTGACGTTGAAATTGGCCGCCGATACGCGGACGTCGGGCCAGTAGATGGGATGGGCGTATTGTCCGCTGGCCGGGCTGCCGAAAAAATCGCGCACGAAGGGAACCACCACGACCCGGCTCTCGAGATAGTAGAGCGGCGTTCCCGCCGCGTAGGCTGCGGCGTCAGATCCGTGGGAAGCCCGCTCAACCGTGTAGCTGAGGCCATCGCCGGCTACGGCCATGATCCGCAGGATTTCGGCTTCAATCTGGAGTAAGTCGCCGGCGGCGGCATCGGCCCCGGCGCGGGGCGCGGCCAGGGTGATGACCGTTGCCGCAGCATCGGTCATGGTGGTCAGAAGTTGCAGCGATGGGTCCTGTAGTTCATTCCACGCTAGTAGGGTCAGGGTGCCGCCGGAGATGGTACGCGTATTGGCCAAGCTCGCGAATCCTACGCCGCCCAATTCCAAGGAGCCATCGCCCGGATTGCCCAATCCGAACGTGGGCACGGGCGGCAATCCAGCATCGAGCGCGCCGCCCGCGCCGGAACCGCCGCCAATCTGCCAACGGGTCAGAGGAGAAAGTTCGGGGGCGCTCTCTTGTCCGTTCGCGTTGGCTGACCGGCCCGTAATTTGTAAGGTGGCACCTCCGCGATTGGGAATCGGAAACTCGACGGGGCTAGTGGGGCTCGTTGCGCCTAACTTCCAACCGGCTTCGGCGATCACATAGTGGCTCGAAGCGTCAGGAACCACATTCCAGGCCGGTGTTACGGCGACAGCGGTTGGTGAATTAGCGAGGATTGCCCGTTCCTGGCCAGCGCCTTTTCCCCGCGTAATTCGGGCAACGGAGCCCGTGAAGGCATTGGTTATCATCGATAAGGTCAGATTTCCGATGGTGGTGCTGGAGAATTGATTGGCAGTTACTTCGGGATGCAGTTCGAGACGCCAGTAGAAATGGGCGTCGTGATAATTCTCATCCGGCGGAGGAACTAGTTCTACTGGCAGACCGGTATCTTCGAATTGGCTCGCGACGGGGACACTCGCCGCGATGCGCAAGAGCTGCTGGGGGTTAGAGCCGCGATAGACCACGAACGCCGATGTGCCGGGTGAAAAACTGAGATTGACCAAGTGAATGGAGTTAGTGTTGGTTAAGGCATTGACGGTCGCCCGGACGATGAAAGAAATGCGGCTCTCCGCGCCAGCCAGGTCAAGGGCGCTTACGGCGTAGTAATAGCTCTGGCCACCGGCGATCGTCCCGCCGCTGGTTTCAATATCGGGAGTAATACCCAGCAGCGGTCGCGACGCGGCTGACGGTTGGGGGCTTGCGGGCGGAGAAAAGCTTACCCGCAGACTTACTTCATCGCCGGAAACTACTTCCGCCACGCTGAACTTAGGCTGGCCTTCGGCGTCGAGTTCCGTGCCGACTAACGGCCGCGGAATGCCTAAACCCGCCGTACCGCTGAGTCGTGAGGCGCTCCCGGCAAATCCTGGTTGTAAATACCAATTGTCGTCGTGGATCTGCGCGGTGACGATCGCGGTCATGAAACCTGATTGTGGTTGGATCCGTACGATGCGGAATAATTGCCGATCCAGACCTTCCTTGGCGTAGGTGACAGTAATTAGATCGCCAGGCCGCAATCCCAGAGCTTTGATACTGGTTTCAAACTCCGCGTAGATATTCCCGCGTAATGACTTATCCAGATGCAAGCGAATCACCCGCGCGGCTTGATCGAATTGGGGAATGCCGAGGGCATTGATGGAGGCCGCGATGTCCTGGCCCGTTCGTTCCGCGTCTTCAATATCGATAATGGACAAGCTGTCCTGCTGATACTCATTGAAAGCATCTTGAAATTCAAGCGTGAAGCGATTGGGGGAATCAGAGTTGGCGCGGCTGGACAGGCGAAACGCAGCCGTGCCGTTCTCTCGGCGGCGAATGGAGCTTTCAGAGAATTCGTAGGCTGGCCATCCGCCAAACAATGGCTCCGTCGCGTTGGAGCCGGCTGGCTTCTGCCGGTGGCTAATGGCGATCTTACTCTCCAGCTTCAGCTGAAGCCTACCCTCCAGACCATA
>JANLPT010000230.1:0-17404 GCA_031367405.1 Bryobacteraceae bacterium | reverse complement strand
ATCCAACCGGTCAAATCGGGGGAACGCCGCTCGAAGCGAGTCTTCAATCGCCTCGAACCGGTTCCGGTCGGCCTCGCGAAGGTAGAAAAGGCAGGATACCAAATCCTCGCCGTTTCGTCCGGGTAAGTCCGCCGGTCCCATCGCTTGCGGCAAGCGGACGGGTGCCCGGGGATCGACATTCAGGACGTGATAAAAGGTTGACGACGCCAACCGGCGCCGAAAATCTTCTGGTTCCTGGAACATCTTGGGAACCTGCGACAACGAAGTCTCCAGCGGGTTGTGCTCCCAGGCGGGAGGCAAGAGATGCCTCTTTTCCGGATCGTAGTACTTGACCGTTCGCTCGAACGAAGTGAGGTGCAGGAAAGGCGTGGGATGATTCTTCCGGATTTGACTCAACACTTCTTCGCGAATCACATGGGAATGCCCCTGTGAGCGCAGCCATAAATGATATTCGAGAGGTTCGTGACCAGGAACCTCCATGGTGATTCCGAGCCCAAGTTCCTCAGCCTTGTCATAAGTCAGTATGTTCGCCAGACCGGATAGCTCGGAGAGCGACGAACCTAGTCGGCCTTGCGCGGAAGACGCCAGTAGGGACAAGACGTCGAGTACAGACGTCTTCCCGGTTCCATTGGCTCCAATCATCACCGAGAGAGGACGCAAGGCGAGGCGTACGTCGCTCAGGCGGCGAAAGCCCTGTATGAGGAGCTGGCCAAAATGTACTGAAGGGTGATCCATGGTTTTTCTTGGTGGCCGAGCGCCATCCCTGATCCACTTTATCTTGCTGGAGCCCTGCCTCCCTATCTGACGTCTGGATATTTGTTGTATTCGCCCGTTCGCGCGCGGGATAAGGTGGAGTTGTTGGCGTAGTCAGGCGGCCTTACCGGTTCGCGAGGTAGGCCATGAGCGGGGCGGCGAAGGGGGTTAGGCCTTTGTAGGCGAGCATTTCTGGAGGAGTGGTGCGGAGGGTAATCGCGAGTGCTTCGCGTTCAGCAGCCTCAAGCGTGTGGATAGGTGCCACCGAGGTCTTGACAGTGAAGAGGATCCCGCTGGGTAAGCGGGTGAGGGTTTGGCGCTCGATGCGGAAGAAGCAGCGCTCGCCCGCGTTGGCGGCGGTGACTTCTTGCTTCGCGGCTTCGAAAGTGGCATTCACCAAAGGCGGCAGGTCCAGCCGGCGGGTAACTTTTATGGCCCAATTCACGCGCCAAACGGGGCGTTCGGGCTTCAGCTTGTCGAACAGCTTCAGCGTGGCTTCTCCGGCCGTTGATGCGAAGCCGGGCACCGGCCCGTGCACTTCGAAGATCGACCGTCCGAGTTTGCCGGCCAGGCACCAATCGTTAGGGAAGCAGAGCTGTCCAGCCACGAGGGGATAGCCCGGCGTGCCGCTCAAGAGCAGCAGATCCTCGGCCACTTGGCGGCCCGTCCAATCGAGGGCGTTTTCCGGCGGAGGATTGGCGAAGCCCAGCTCTTGGGCGGCTTCGCGCTGAAGCATTTCCGTTCCGGGCAAGGCCTGAAAGTGAAAAGCGGGGTCAGCGCCAAGTAAGGCCAGCTTCAGCGCGAGTTGCTCCTCATCGATTTCGAGGCGCGGTTCTTGCAGCAGCGGGCGTACACCGAGGGTCATGGCATAGCCAGAACCGTCCAGGGGAAAATGACGCATCGTTAGAACTTGGGTAAGCGACGGATGATGGTCGCCGTGTTGACGCCGCCGGGCATGTCGATTGAATTGACGACGAGCCCTTCGCGATTCACCGAGCCGATGTAACGGGCGTTTTTGCGGTCGCTGCCCATCAGAATGATGGTGAGCTGACGATCAGGATACTTGAGGCCGCGAAACTGGAGTTCGCCCTGGTCGGAACGCCAGCGGTCTTCTTGCGGCGGCCCGAGCTTGCGCACGACGGCGAAGTAATCGTCCTGCGGGGAGAAGCCGAGGTCGCTCTGCAAGACGCCGTGAAACTCCACCTGTTCGCCGGAAGTGCGGCCGCGATAGAAGGCGACGACGAGCGCCAAGCCGCCGATCGCCACAAAGAGGCTCACCAGAATCATGCGCCCAATGCGGGATTCAGCGGTGGACTCCATGCGCATGTTTACCGGGCCCGGCATTGCGGCGGGCTCCGGCTGCGCGCTTACCGGTACCGTCGACAGCGGCGGCATCGAAAGCACCCGCCGCTCATGTGGCCAAACACCGCCCGCTTTGTGTTCCAGCTCTTTTTTCAAGCCCACAATCATGACGGGTTCGTCGACGCGGGAGAGGTCGCCGATATAGCGGCGCGGCACCCACACCGTCTGGTCGCTCTTCGTGTTGGCGACGAGGATCTCGCTCCAGGTGGCTTGCTGCGCGCGCCATTCGTTGTGTTCGATGCCCAGGATGGGGGGATAGAACGAAAACGGCCGGTCTCCGGTTTCGTCGAACGGCGGCGGTAATGTGGGCAGTGGCGCTTCGCTCATAGGCCGGTCAGCTTCATACTAGCAGGCTGCTCAAGAAACTCTTCCCCGCCGCATTTGAGGAGGCATGGCGGCGATCCGGTGAGCCGTCGATCGACGGCAACACTACCCTCCAGCTCATAAAATCACTCCCCCCCCACTCCCCCCATTTTCAGGTGGCTGGGGTCGGTGGTGCTGCGACCCCATTGCTGAAAAGAAAGACACTTAGTGCGCGCGTGGGGGGAAGTCAGACTAGGGTTATTGAAGCAGCTTGGCCGTTTGGTGCGCGACTAGCTGCCAGCGGCCATCGCGCTTCAGCCAAGTTTGCATGAGCATGAGGCGATCGTCGAACTTGCCGTTTTGGTTGGTGCCCCACATGTGCATTTTGGCGTGGACCAGGGCCGTGTCACCGATGAACTGCATCTTCACCATCTCCTGCTCCACCCCGGCGTATTTCTGCTTGCCGGACGCGACCTTGCCAATATAACTGGCCTTGGTGTCGGTGATGCCGGTGGCGTGCCCGTAGATCAGCTGGATGTGCAGCAGCTTCTCCAGCGCGGGAGCATCGGCCTTCTGAATCGCGGTCATCCACTGTTTCTCCATTTGGAGAATGGCCTGACTGTCGTCTGCATTGAAGGCGGTGAATAGAAGAACAAGTGTAAGCATGCGGCTTCTACCATATCAGGTGGATTGGCCAAGCCGGATGACGACAAACACTCCCGCCAGCACCAGCGCCGTACCCGTGAAGAGCCCGGGGGCCAGCGTCTCATGGAACATCAACGAGCTAAGCGCGATGCCGCAGAGGGGGACGATGAACGAGAACATCGACAGCGTACCGGCGGCGTGTTTCTTCAACAGCTCGGCCCAAACGATGAAGCAGATGCCCGCCACGATGACGCCCTGATAGAGGATCGCGCTCACCGCCTCCGTCGTCAGTGGCTTCAGCAACATCGGTTCACTGACGAAGGCCACCAACAGAAACAACGGCACCGAGATCAGCATCTGCCATAGGATGGAGCGGGCCGGATCCACGCGTTGCACCAGCCAGCGCATATACACCTGCCGGACGCCGAGCAAGCAGGCCGAGATCACCATCAGCCCGTTGCCCAGCAGCGGATGGGGTGCCAGCCCCGCGTCTGGCTTACCCAACGCGAGTACGGCCACGCCACCCAGGGCGAGCGCGAGGCCCAGCGCGCGGATGCCGGTGATGGGTGCTTCATGCACCGCGAATCGTTGGCCAAAGTGTCCGGCCAAGTTGGCGAAGATGGGGTAGGAGTTCAGGATGACGACGCCATAGGCGGGCGACGTCAGCGCGGAAGCCGTATTCATCAGCGCGATCTGCACAGTGAACAGGCCGCCGAGCGCGAGCAAAGGGAGGATCTCCTGGCGAGTGGGCATGACGCGCACGCCGCGCCAGAGTGACCAGGCAGTGACGAAGAGCACGCCGGTGGACATGCGCCAAAAGGCGCTCCACAGCGGCGGGACGGAGTCGACGCCCGCGCGGATCGAGACGACATTGCCGCCCCAGAGAATCGAGACCATGATGGCGATGATGGCCGTCGAGACGCCGATGGGCAGGGGTGCCGAGCGCATCTAGCTCTTGGCCAAGTCGGCCGCGTGGCGCTGGATCCTGGCGATGGCACCGGCGATTTGCTCCATACCGGCGCGCTCGTCCAGCAGCATCGTTTGCGTGAACCAGACAGCCTCGCCACACAGCCGGTCGTTCACCGGGCATTGGTTCTGTGCCAACCAAGCCTTCAATCGCTTCTCCCCGTAGATCCGCCGGTAGCCCTTCGAGAGCAGCGTGTTCTTCAGCAGCGGCTCCTGGTTCAAAGGCGAGTAGCCGCCGGAGCATGGCACGCCCTCGGCCTTTAACGCGGTGAGGAAACGGTCGCGCGGCAGGCCGGCGAAGTGCGCCGCGTCGTAGCGAAACATGTAGAGGTGGAACGCGTTGCGCGTGCAGTGGGCGTAGCTCCTGGCGGGCACGATGCCGGGAATCTGCTCGAGCATTTTTGTCAGTGCGGCAGCATTCGATTCCCGGGTATGCGATTGCTCTTCCAGGCGGCTCATCTGCGCCAACAGTAGGGCGGCTTGAAACTCCGTCAGCCGCAGATTCAAGCCGCGTGACAAGTAACTAAAGTCCGAGCCGGCCGTGTTGCGGCGGCGGCTGTTGTTATGGAAGGCGTAACACTGGTCAATCAGCTGCTCGTCATTCGAAACGATGGCCCCGCCTTCGCCGCTGTTCAGATTCTTCGAAGCCTGAAAGCTGAAGCAGCCCACCCGCCCGTAGGTGCCCACTTTGCGCCCGCGCCACTCGGCGAGATGGGCTTGCGCCGCATCCTCGATCACCGGCAGTTTATGTTTTTCGGCCACCGCCAGAATCGTATCGAGATCCGCCGCGTTGCCCCCCAGATGCACCGGCATCAGCGCGGCCGTGCGCGGCGTGATGGCCGCCTCAATCTTACGGGCGTCAATCTGGAAGGTGTCGCGATCGGTATCTACGAAAACGGGCAGGGCGAAATTCTGCAGGATCACGTTGATCGTCGCGACAAATGTGTAAGGCGGGACGATCACTTCGTCGCCCGGCCCGATGCCGAGCGCACCCAACGCAACCAGCAGCGAACTGGTGCCATTGGCGGTGGCGAGGCAAGCCTTGGCCCCGGTCGCCGCCGCATACGCTTCCTCAAAACGGCTGACGGCCTGGCCGGTGCCGCGCCCCCACTTTCCGCTGCGCAAGACTTCATTGAGCCCTTTCGCTTCCAAGGCATCCTGCACCGGCCAGGAGGGGAACGGCGTGCGGCGCGCCGGTGTGCCACCCAGCAGCGCCGGTTTACCCGACACTGTACCCGATACTGTAACGGTAGGCGGCGGTTGCGCGGCCGCTGCCGGAGCGAACAGACTGCCGCTAATAAATTTGCGTCGTTCCACGATTTCCCAGTTTACTCTGTGCAGGAAATAAGGAAGAGGGAATAAAGCCCGCCCCGATAGTGATGTCTCATATCATGCGTTACTTACTCGCCCTATGCTGCTTGCTGCCCGTCGCCGCCCAACCGACGCCGGTGCTGGTGGAGCTGTTCACTTCCGAGGGCTGTTCCAGCTGCCCTCCGGCTGACCTTTTGCTCGCCCGGCTCGAAAAAGAGCAGCCCGTGCCTGGCGCGGTGGCCATTGTGCTCAGCCAGCATGTCGACTACTGGGATCAACTGGGTTGGCGCGACCCTTACTCCAGCGCCCAATCCACGCGCCGCCAAAGCATCTATGCCGGCCGCTTCAACGCCCAAGGCAACTACACGCCTCAGATGGTGGTGGACGGCAAAGTGGAATTCGTCGGCAGCGACACCCGCCGCGCGCTAACCGCGATTGCGGAGGCCGCCAAGAAGCCCAAGCGCGGCGTTCGCTTGACGTCCGTCGAGAAGAAGTCCGGTGCCTGGACGGTCCATGTCGAAGTGGACCCGGGGCCCGCCGATGCCGATATCATGCTCGCCCTGGTGGAGCCCAACGCCACCACCCAGGTTCTGCGAGGCGAGAATGGCGGGCACGCCCTCCCGCACGTGGCCATTGTCCGGACGTTGATCCCTGCCGGGGCCGTCGCCAAGGGAAGCGCTTTCAACCAGGACATCGTGCTCAAGACCACCGCGCCCCACCAAAGAGCAGTCGTTTTCGTGCAGACGAAAAATCAGGGCCCGGTGTTGGGCGTTGCGCTTCTGCCTTAGGTACTATCGGAATATATGACCAAACGGGTTTTTCTCACGATCGCTCTGGCGCAGACGTTGTGCTTCGCTCAGAAAGCTGACTTCTCCGGCTCCTGGACTCTCAATAAAGCCAAATCGAATTTCGGATCGCTGCCCGAGCAGATGATCCCCGACGCCGCTACGCGCACCATCGCTAATAGCGCCGCAGAAATGAAGATGAGTGGCTCGGAAAAATCGAGCCGTGGCGAGCGCACGATGGAGTTGGCCTTCAAGCTCGACGGGTCTCCCAGCATCAATTCGCAGCGTGGTGCGGAAGTGAAAACCAACGCCATCTGGGACGGCGATGCGGTCGTGATGAAATCCAAAATCGACGTTGGCGGCAATCAGCTCGACATGGAAGAGCGCTATTCGCTCAGCACGGATCGCCAAGTGCTGTTCAACGACACCAAAGTGATGGGCACGCCCATCGGCGACGTGATCATTAAGTACGCGTACGATCGCGCTTCGGCTGCCGTCGCCGGTGCCCCCAACTCCGGTGCCCCCAGCTCTGGCACATTCTCCGGTACCTGGAGGATGAACGTGGCGAAGAGCAACTTTGGTTCCTTGCCTGAAGAGTATCGCCCCTCGGCCATCACCCGCGTGATGAGCCAGGCGGGCAGCGTCCTTTCGCTCGAAACCACGCAGACCTCGGGGCAAGGCTCCGGCAAGTCCACCTTCAAACTGGCGCTCGATGGCACAGAGAGCGTCAATCAGATGCAGGGTGCGCCCGTGAAGAGCGTCGCCAAGCTGAATGGCAAGGGCATCGAAGTGGTTACCAAACGGGCGATTGGCGACATGACTCTCGAGATCACCGAAAAGAATTCGCTCGACGCGGACGGCCAGTTGATCGTCGATACGCAAATCGGCGGCACGCCTCTCGGCATCATCGTCACCCGCTACGTTTTCGAGAAACAATAATCCGGCGAAGTGCCGCTAGCGAAGTGCTCAAACTCTCGAACACCGGGATGCCGAATCGCTCCGTCAGCGGCGCGCCTAAGTGGGCCATCGAAACCTGAGCCAACACAATACTGTCGACGCCCACTCGCACCAGCTTCTCCACCTCCGCCGTGATCATCGCGTCATGCGTGGCACGATCGCCGGCATTCAAAAGCTTCAGCGCCTCTGGAACCGCCACGAACCTATAACCCGGTGCCGCACCAGCGCGCCTTGCCGCTTCATCCAGCGTCGCCCGGGTCACGGCTTCCGTAGGCGGAAAGCTTACCACCACGCCGATCACGCTCCCCGCCTGCACCGCCGCCTCGCACATAGGAAAGTCGATTTTCACGCAAGGTATCCTGCGCGCTACGCCAATCGCTTCCACGGTTTCCACTCGCGCCGCCGAACAAGTCGCCAGCAAAGCCTGCACGCCGTACTCTTCGTGAGCGATCCGCGCCAAGTCTCCCAACCGCTCGCCAACGCCCGCGTCGTTGTGGGCATGGAAGTGCCGCTGGATGCCGTCGTCCAGCAGATTCACAGGGTCCCAATCGGGGTACAGACGGGCCACCGCTTCATTCACCGGGGCGATGGCCGCGACGGCGGCGTGAATTAAACCAATGCGTAACATTTTTAGGACCTCAATTCTACCCGGCAAGATGTCATATGCTGGAGGCCGATGGTCCTACTTGCCAGTTTGTTCGCTTATTCGATGTTCGCTGCGGCCGCTAACGAGGTCTGGGTCTTTGACCGGCTTGATAAAATCGGCGGTCATGCCGTCACCGTGGAGGGGCATCCGAAGGTGGTCAAAACGCTGATCGGCAAAGCTGTCCAGTTTAACGGGGTCGACGACGCTCTATTCCTTGAAGTCCATCCCCTGGCCGGTGCCGAACAGTTTACGTGGGAAGTGATCTTCTGGCCGGACGCCGACGGCAAGCCCGAACAGCGCTTCTTTCACTTTCAGGAAAGCGCCTCCACCAACCGGCTGCTTTTTGAAACGCGCGTGGCAGCGGGCCAATGGTGCCTCGATAGCTTTGCCCAATCCACCACCGGCTCGAAAGCCCTCATGGACCGTGCCAAGCTGCATCCCACCGGCGCCTGGTATCACGTCGCCGCAGTCTACGATGGCAAGGAATACCGCAATTATGTCAACGGCGTTCGAGAGGGTGAGGCGGTGGTGAAGCTCAGCCCCCACACGGCCGGCCGTACCTCGGTCGGCGTGCGCATCAATCGCGTCGACTATTTCAAAGGCAAAGTCCGGATGGCGCGGATGACGCCGCGCGCCTTGTCGCCTGCTGAGTTTATGCCCATCAAAAAGTGATCCTCTTCTTGAAAATTACACTTACTTTTGTCCTCGCCGCCAGCTTTATCTGGAGCCAACAGTTGCCAGCGCCGGTCCGCCCGCCCACGCCGCCCCTCACTTCAGCCCAACTGGAAGCCATTCCACTTACCCCGCCGCGAAAAGGGAAAAGCGTTAAGCGGAAGCTCTTCGACGGCACGACCCTCAAAGGATGGCAGGGTCATCCCACTTGGTGGTCGGTGCGCGATGGCGTCATCGTGGGTAAGTTTAACGGCAAAGTACCGACTACTTTTCTATTTACTCAGGACACTTACTCTGACTTCCGGCTCACCCTGGCCTCGCGCATGGTGAAATCAGAAAACCACGCGGGGGTATCCTTCTGGGGTGCCCCGGTGGTTCGGGGCGATAACCAGTGGTATACCCGCGGCCCCTTAGTTGTCTTTCCCCGCCCCAGTATGTGGAGTTACACCGACGCCGCAGGCCTTTCTGTCTACCGGCCAACCACCGAAAAGGTGACGAGCCAATACGAATGGGTGAACGTAGAGATCCTCGCCCAGGGCAATCGCGTCCGCACGGCGTTCAACGGCGTCGAAGTGATGGAGTGGCGCGAAGCCGACCCCGCTCGCGTGCAAGCCGGACCCATCGGCATCCAACTCCACGCCTGGACTGCCCCGCAGGAAGTGCAGTACAAAGACATCGCCATTGAGACCTTTCCGAAGCTCGACCGTTTGTTAACCATCGGAAAAAAGCCGTGATCGATGCTCTGGAGCACTCGGCTGTTCTGCGACTCGCCGAAACCACCATGGAGCCCTGCCGCCCGGGCTTCCAGCGCGCCATCATCCGCACCGGCCAGCTAATGGGCGTCGTGATCGACATTACCGGCGGCCCCTGGATTGCGGCCGACCCCATGCACGCCCACCCGCATGAACAAGTTACTTACGTGGCCGCCGGCGAGATCCTCTTTGTCACAGGAGATCAGCCGCCACAACGGCTCATCGCCGGAGATATGTTCGCCGTACCGCCCAACGTGATGCACTCCATCCAGTTACTCTCTGTCACCGCCCGCTTAGTGGATAGCTTCCACCCGGGCCGTGAAGATTTTATTCCGGCTGGCTAACTTCCACGCCACGCGTGGAGATATAGTACTTCACTAACATATTGGAGCGTTCCCAAGCTTCAATGGCAGCGGGATTCCGCACATAGTCAAAGAACCGCCGCGCCACTTGGGCGAAGTGCGCTTCATGCCCGACGCGATACTTCTCCGGAATCGTCACCCTTCCGGATAACTCATCCCAACCAAGCCCGGGATAAGTTTTCGCCAGCGCCGCCATCTTTTCCGTCATCGCCTTCCGCCATACCGGCGTCAACGAAGTGGGCACCACATATAACTCCGGCACAAAACGCTCATCCTTGCCTTGCCGGATCTCTACCCGCGCCAGCGACCCGCGAAACGACGCATCGTAAACGTCGCCCGTCGCCGACTCCCAGTTCCACATGATTTCCAGCGCCACATGCACCTCGCGCACCGTGTAACTCACCGAATTATTCGCGAAGTAACTCAGCCGCGCATCCTTCACCCACGGTGCAAGGCCGGCCGGAAAGTCCTTCTCCCCTGTCACTTGCTCAAACTGCTCCCGCCCCATCATCGTCGGCCAACGCCGCCCGCTTATAATCTGCACGTCACGCTGATAATCGAGCTGCTGTTGCGGAAACGCCGTCCACTGCACCAGATCCACCACATGCGTTCCAACGTCGGCCAGCGCCTCTCCATACTCATCGATATTGAAGAACCACGCCGGGCGCTTTAGCGGCACCCCCGCCACTACTTTCATCAGATGATGAATGCTGCTGGCCTTGATCCCCGGCTCCGCCGCCGTCCCCTTCAACTGCGCACCGTAAACGCCCGCCGCATTCACCAGTTCCCGCTGCAGAATCGACGTAATCTCGAACCGCTCCGTCATGATGTCGTAGGCGGCGAGTTTCTTTTCCCGCGCGCGATCAAGCGCGAGGACCAATTCTTCCAGATCCGCCGAACGGATAATCCACGGCTTGTCGGCGAAGACGTGATAGCCGGCATCGAGCGATTGCAGAATCCGGTTCACTTTCGGACGATTCCGTCCCGTCAACACCACTGCATTCCCGGCATGCTCCTGCAGCATCCGCGCGAAGAAGTCCGGGCCGGTGTGGAGGTCAAGCTGCCACGCCGCCGGCTCCAGTGCCCGATGGTTGAAGAGCGAAATGCGATGGAGATAGTCCAGCACATCGGCCCCCAGCGGCGCGTACACCGCCACCTTCGGCGAAATGCCCGGGTACATATCGCGCTGGATCAGCGCGGCATGAAAGTGTCCGGGGTCGACGATGATGAGCCGGATATCTCCGGCCTGCGCGAGATTCATCATAAGAAGTAGGGCGAGCAATTCAGTTCAGGATATCTTTAAAACCATGTGCCGGAACATCCGCCCTCTCTTTAACTTCGATCCGCCCAGCACGGAGGCTGAAATCCAAGCGGCCGCCATCCAATTCGTGAGAAAGATCAGCGGCTTCACGAAGCCCTCGAAGGCCAATGAGGCCTCGCTTTTAGCAGCTATCGAGGAGATCGCCGCCATCGCCGCGCGATTGCTGCAGCACCTCGAAACCAACGTGGCACCCAAGAATCGTGAGGACGAGGCTGCCAAAGCGAGGGCGCGCTCGACCGGGCGATTCCCCACCGGTCGCCACAAGCTGTAAAATCCGTGGAGGGGTGTTTGTGTTGCGGCTTATTTTTCTTTTCTTCTGTCTCGCGATCAACGCCGGGCTCGCGCAATCGGGCGCTGGCGGCGGCGCCATCCAGGGCACCGTGAAGGATTCCACGGGTGCCGTCCTCCCGGGCGCCAGTCTCGCCATCCGCCACTTAGCCAGCGGCCGCACCTTCAACACCGTCTCCAACGCCGACGGCTTCTTCGTCACGCCCCCCAGTAACATCGGCGTGTATAAAGTCCGTATCGAAATGGCCGGCATGAAATCCTGGGAGGGCGAAGTGACGCTGGAGACCGGGCGCATCGCCGTCCTTGACCCCGTGCTCACTCCCGGCCAGGTAACCGAAACCGTCATGGTGACCGAGTCCGCGCCCCTCGTCACCACCACCGACGCCACTGACGCTTCGACGCTCGACTCCCAGCGCATTAAGGAAATCCCCATCAACGGCCGCAATCTGAATACGTTGATCGCCAACGTCACGCCCGGAGTAGAGTCCATCGTCGACGTCAATGGCGGCGTGCGAGTTAGTGGACTTATGTCTTACTCCACTGACTATGTGCAGGACGGTGCCTCGTCGAATAATCGCGAGTTCGGCGGCTCGGCCAATTTACAGGGCCTGGAATCAATTGGCGAAGTAAGGATTGAGACGAGTACGTCATCGGCTAAATATACTCGCCCCACGTCGATCATTGTTTCAACGAAGAGCGGCGGCAACCGGCTGAGTCTGGCTATTTTTGAAACTCATCGCAACAACGCTTTCGGTGTGGCGCGCGCCCGGCAGGACGTCTTCCGCGATGGCACCCCTTACAAGACGCCTAAGTTGATTCGCAATGAGTTCGGCGGCTCCATCGGCGGACCCATCATGCTGCCTTCCTTTGGCCTCAATGGCCGCAAGCTCTACGACGGCCACAACCGCAGCTTCTTCTTTGTTTCAAAGGAAGGCGTCGAACTCGTCCAAGGCATCACCCGCGACTTCCGCGTGCCCACCGCCGCCATGCGCAACGGCGATTTCTCCGGCCTGGTGGACTTGGCCAATCGCCGCATCGACCTCTACGACCCTCTCACCACGCGCCAGGAAGAGTTCGCCAACGGCCGCACCGTCAGTGTCCGCGATCGCTTCCCCAATAACCAAATTCCAATTCAGCGGCTGAGCCCTTTCACCAAGCGTATCTTCGCGATTACGCCCCTGCCCACCGACATCACGAATCCGAATGCCGCCGACAACCTGAAAATGGTCGTCGCCACCAATGGATTTCCCAATACCAGCGATAACCCGCTCACCATCCGGCTCGACCATCGCTTCGGCGTCAATGACGACGTATTCGTCAAATACAATCAGGGTCTTCGGAATAACAACTTCTTAGGCACCGCGAGCACTAACGGTGCACCCACCGCCAACCGCGAAGCCAACGTCACCTATCTGCCCGTACAAGGCCGCGCCACCGCTGTAAGTTGGATTCATCGTTTCTCCACGTTGTTCTTTGTCGAAACGCTCGTAAATCGCACTTGGCAACTTACCAAGACGGTCACCGGCCCGGTAGACAAGGATTGGTCAAAAGAGCTAGGGCTGCCTAACCCGCAAGGCGAGATCGGCTGGCCGAACATCACCGGCACCGGTTTTACCAATTACAACTACATTGAGGGTGACAATCGCCGGCAGCTTTATAGCATGGTCACGAATGCCGAACAGAATTACAGTTATATCCGCAAGTCGCATAGCTTCTCCTTCGGCTATCGTCTGCACGACGAGAAACAGCAGTTACTCCCGGATCAAGGTGCGATCTCGGGCTCGGTTGCTTACAGCAGTAACTCGACGGCCCTCGAGTCCTCTACGCTCGGCTCCACCTTGGCCCCCGGCATCACGCCGCAAACCGGTCATGACATCGCGAATTTTTTCCTGGGCCATGCCAGCACTTACACCGTCGGCCTGAAGCGCGGCCTGCTGCGGGTGCGCGAAAAGAACTACGGCCTGTACCTGCAGGACAACTGGCGGGTCTCGAGCCGCCTCACGCTGACGCCGGGCATCCGCTGGGATATGAACCCCGCCTTCAATGAACAAAATCACTTACTGAATGCCTTCGATGTGGGCTCAAAGTCGATCCTGCTGCCGGAATCGCTGGACTACTATTACAAGCTCGGCGTCACATCGCCGGCGCTGGTGAACGCGCTCCAGAATGTGGGCGTCAGTTTCAAATCGGCCGCAGAACTCAACCGCTCGCCACAGCTATTTCCGTCCAACTGGTTCGACATCGGCCCCCGCCTGGGTTTCGTCTACAGCATCCACCAGGGTGAGCGGCCCTTCGTCATCCGTGGCGGCTACGGCCTCTATGTCTCGGCCGTACCCATGCGCACGATGCTCGCCCAATTCTCCGGGATGGTCCCTTTTCGCGCCAATTACACTTACAATTCGACGGCGGCAAATCAGAGTCCGGATGGCATTGCAAATTATCTGCTCCGTAACGTGCCGGACGTCATCACCGGCGTCAATAGCGCCAATCTCATTGACCTGAACAACCCCTCGGGAATCGCTCGTGGCACCGCCGTTACGGGGCTCGACGGCAGTCAGCCCAGTCTCCGCATCCATGAGTGGAACCTGGCACTTGAAAAGCAGCTGAACCCGAACACCGTCATCCGGGTAACTTACAAAGGCAAGCATGGCTACAATGCTGACCAGTTGAATAACATCAACCCCACCCAAACCGACTATATCTGGTACCTCACCACGGGCCGTGCGCTTCCGGCGGGCGAATTCGCCGGCGTGCTTCGCCGCCCCTACGATCAAAACGCTTACAACAACGTCCAGCTCCTTCAGCGTTCGGGCTACATCAACTCCTCCACGTGGGCGCTCGAGATGGAGCGCCGCTTCAAGAACGGCCTTGGCTTCCAGGCCTTCTACACCTTGACGAACTCGCTACGCCTGGCGGGAAACTCTTTCCGTGACGACGTGGCCGCCGCTCCCTCTGCTTACCTGCCCGGCACCGTGCCGGCTGACCCCAAGGAACTCAATCGCTTTCTTTTCTACGACCGTGACACCGCCGTCCCCAAGCATCGCATCCGCTGGAACTGGATCTACGACCTCCCCTTCGGCAAAGGCCGCCCATTCGGTAAGAACGCGCACTCCTGGGTAAATTCCGTCATCGGCGGCTGGCGTCTTTCCGGCACCGGCACTATTGTCAGTAGCTGGTATGCCATGCCCGTCAATAACTGGGGCGAACAGAGTAAGTTCGAAACTTATGGCAACAGTAAGAAGATCCTTGATTGCCGCGCCACCCCGGCCACATCCACCAACTTCGCCGACGAGCGTTGCATCGAAGGCTATCTCTGGTTCAACGGTTATATCTCGGAACGCTTTATTAATAGCCGCAACGACGCTGGCCTGCGTAACGGCGTCTTCGGCCTTCCCGATGACTACAAGCCCGCGCAGAAGCCCATCATTCCCTGGCCTAAAAACGGTAAAGCCACCGACGCCAATAACGCCGACTACGACACCAACGTCGCGTATCTTCCCTTACTCACCGGGGGCGTCGTCCGCGTCAATTACGACACGGGTCTGCACCCTTGGCGTAACCAATCTCTGCTGGGGCCTTTCAACTGGACCATGGACGCGTCGATGATGAAATACTTCACCCTCAGCGAACGCTTCAAGCTGCGCGCCAATGTCGACGTCTTCAATGTCTTCAATGTCCAGGGCCTCGTCACCCCCGCCGCCGACGGCATCGCCAGCTTAGCGAGTTCGTACGGCGGCTTCGGCTTCCGCCCGCGCCAAGTGCAGCTCAACTTGCGTTTGGAGTTTTGAGCGCGGGCCGTCAAAGCCGCGAACATGCCATCCTATGACTTAATGCCCCAGACCTACGTCTGTTTCCTCTGGCACATGCACCAGCCTTACTACAAGGATCTGGCCACCGGAGAATATCGTCTACCCTGGACCCGTCTGCACGCCCTCAAGGACTATTACGGTATGGTTCAGGTACTCGACGAATTCCCCGCCATCCACCAGACCTTCAACCTGGTGCCCTCCATGGTGGAGCAAATCGAAGACTACGCGGCCGGCACCGCCAGCGATCCGTTTCTACGCCTGGCGCTCAAGCCGGCCGAGCAGTTGACCGGTGACGAGCGCGCGTTCATCCGGCAGTATTTTTTCCAGGCCAACATTCAGCACGTGGTGTACCGCTATCCGCGCTACGCGCAGCTCTACGAACAATGGCGTGCGGCGGGTGACCCACATTGGTCAGCGGCCGACTATCGCGACTTGCAGGTGCTCTCGCAAGTCGCCTGGTTTGACGAAGAGTTCTTAACTCACGATGCGGAAGTGCGCGAGTTGGCCGCCAAAGGCCGTGATTATACGCTCGCCGATCAAGCCTTGATGGGCCGCAAGCAACTCGAGATCATTGGCCACGTCGTGCCCGTCTATCGCGAATTCGCCCGGCGCGGGCAAATCGAAATCTCCACCACACCCTATTACCACCCGATCCTGCCGTTGCTCTGCGATTCGAACATCGCGGCCGTGGCGCATCCGGGTGTGCCTTTGCCGGCTCGCTATCGCTATCCGGAAGACGCCCGCCGGCAACTCGAGCGCGCCCGCGCCTTCACCGCCGCCCAAACCGGTGCCATGCCCCATGGCCTGTGGCCGAGCGAAGGCTCAGTTTCTGACGAAGCCCTGGCCCTGGCCGCCGACAGCGGCTTCACTTGGGCCGCCACCGACAACGGGGTGCTCGGCCGCACCCTCAACCAACACGCCGGCCCTGACCTTTCTTATCGCCCCTATATCTGGCGGCAAGGCGGCCGCGAAATGCGCCTGATCTTCCGCGATCACGAGTTAAGCGACCTGATCGGTTTCACTTACTCGAGCGTTGAGGCCAGTAAGGCGGCCTCGCATTTTCTCAATAAAATTCGCGATAACTGCCGCTCCGTTCTGGCCTCCGGCCGCGATGCCCTGGTACCCGTGATTTTGGATGGCGAAAACTGCTGGGAATATTATCCTGAAAGCGGCCGCGAATTCTTGCGGCAACTCTACCAGGGCATTCAGAACGACGCCGGCATGCAGGCGCTGACGGTGAGCGAGGCGCTCGCGAAGGTGGAGCCGGTGCCACTGGGCCACATCTTCCCTGGTTCCTGGATCAACGCCAATTTCGATATCTGGATCGGTGCCGAGGAGGACAATCGCGCTTGGGAATATTTGCTGCGGGCGCGCCAGGCCTACGCCGCTGCCGAGCTCGAAGGAAAGCTACCCCCTGCGAAGCTGGCCTTCGCCTTTGAAGAGATTCAAATCGCCGAAGGCAGCGATTGGTGCTGGTGGTATGGGCCGGAGCATAGCTCCGACAATCGGGTGGACTTTGACGAACTGTACCGCGCCCATCTGCGCAACGTCTACCACGCGCTCGGCCAGATGGCACCCGATGAGCTTTCCCGGCCCATTCTTCGCCAGGTCGCCGGCCTACGTCCAGAAGCGCCGGTAGGGCCGATCCGTCCGATCATCGACGGCCAGGTCACCTCCTATTTCGAATGGCTCGGCGCGGGCATTTACACCGTAGATAGCAGACAGGGTGCCATGCACGGCGGCGGGCAGTGGGTGAGCCGCGTACTCTACGGCTCCGGCGGCGAATGGGCCTACGTGCGCGTTGACCTTCTTCCCGGCGCGGCACTGGAAGGCATAACGGTAAATGTGCGGGCGGGCGCGCTGGTGGCCCGTGTGCCGCTAGCGGCCGCCGCGTATCAGGATTCAACGGTCGAAGCGCGCCGTGACACAGTCCTTGAACTAAGGTTGCTGCTGGCTGATTTCGCAAGCCTCAGCCTGGAGGTGGAGCAAGACGGCATCCTCCGGCAGCGTCTTCCAGCGCAAGGCGAGTTCGAGCCAGGCTCCACCGCGTCCGGCACCTGGGGCGTCTGAAGGCCGGTTGGCCATTTGCCATAACGTCCCGACAAATTCAAGACTCGGCTCCTGGGATTCACCCGCCTTCTTATTGGCCCGATATGAGCTTACAACTGTCTGAGATAATTCCCCGGGACGAATGCCCTGTAAGTTGTTCAAAGGATGTGTTTAAGAAATTTGAAAATCATTGTGATTCGATGTGGACGCTTGCAATTCGAGCCGCTGATCCGGAGGGAGAGGGGCGGAATTCCATATTTTTTGGTATGAGCGCTTGAGGGCTCGAAATGATTGTTTTGAACGAGATCGCCGGGTTCGTTTTCCGATTAATTATTTTTGGCTGGTGCGGAATTTGGGCGGGGTGAGTATTCGAGGCCGGCGGGGAACGGGTTGCGCCAGCCGCGGTGGTCGGCCATAGCCTGG
>JANLPT010000188.1:0-4462 GCA_031367405.1 Bryobacteraceae bacterium | reverse complement strand
CGGCAAGATTACGCTTTCGCACATGGTCTCGCTCTTCACCACCGGTGCCGAACGGACGATGCGCCTGGGCCGCGGGCGCTTAACGCCGGGGCTGCCGGGCGACTTGACCATCTTCGATCTCCACCGCCCCTGGACCTACCACCTATCGAAGTCGCCCTCGAAAAGCCGCAATTCGCCATTCGACGGTCGAGCGTTTAAGGGAGGTCCGGTAGCGACGGTGATCGCTGGCCGGATCGCCTGGCGAGTGGATCAACGCGGATGATCTAAGGCCCACGGGGCACATGACAAAAGGCCCGATCCAACGCCGTCTAAAATCGGGCAAAAACGCCGGCTACGCGGATCGGCGTTCTAGACGGTGCAGGCGCTCGCGTAGGTCCGCCAGTTCGCGATCTTTCGCTTCGAGCGCCGCATCAACCTTCTCTGCCCACGCATCCATTCGACCGCTCCATCGCGCGCCAGTTTGCCATAGGCCCGCGTGACGCTCTAATCGCGCGGCTTGGGTGTCGAAACGACCGTTGAGCTGTCCAATTCCCTCTTGAACGTCGCGCCTCAGGCCGGCCAGTTCTCGCTCCAAGCTGTCTTTCAGATCGACGATGAGCTTTTCCAAGGTTTCCATGGCACTACCAACCCATCATACTGCGGGGCGTCGCCCGATGTTTGACGGCCGCACAATCCATGGCGTGACTTACGGACAATTCGACGTCGCGAAAAGCTTGTAAGTTGTTGATTATACGTAGGTCCATTTTTTACTCCGACAGACTCGCCGGGGTGGTACGGTTTAGCGATAGATCCGTTGTGGTGACTACAACGCCAATGAAGAAATCGAGATCGGGCGGAAGTGTTGGCGGCAGAGTTCATCTACCCTGAAGTAGAGTTCTTGGAACTCACCAAATCACTCTGTTCACCCTCGACAAACTGTTCTCCAGAGTAGGTCGGCGAATTGAAACGAGCATGTCCAGCGAAGATCAGCTACTCTTTCTTACGAAAGCGACTGGAACGGTTTGGCTACGCTGACAAGGGTGGTTTTGATGGAGTGCAGTTCCAAAAACTTGAGGAAACAATTTACGGCCCGCCATCTACAAGCAGGAATGGTTCAAGCATGCGAGAGCGAGGAAGGCATCCGGTAGCCGCTGATCGGCCAGATTGAGACGTCCAAAATATTTTTGCCTATTGGAGTACGTTGGCAGTACAATGAAATGGAGGCAACCAATGGCCCTTTCTGCACCAGAGCAACCTCGTGACCGCCGGTTCCAGCTTCGCGCCACCGCGTCGGAAGAAGAACTCATCAAAGTCGCCGCGGACCGCCAAGGGGTCAACATCACCGACTTCATCCTTCGCAGTGCCCGCGAGAAGGCTGAGCAGTCGCTAGCCGACCAGACACGCTTCGTCCTTGACGACAACCAGTGGAAGGCCTTCATGTCCGCGCTGGATCGCCCAGCCAAGGATAAGCCGCGTCTCCGCCAATTGTTCCGGGAGCAGCATGTAGCGAAGCGCCGATCATGAGCGCCGTGGCGAAACCAGAATTTGCTATCGGCAAGCTCAGTCGCGAACACGATCTAAGTGCGTTCGATTGCGCCAACGCCACGCTGAACGAATGGCTGAGGAAGTTTGCGTGGACGAACCAACAAGCGGACGCCGCCAAGACGTATGTTGCTCTCGACGGCAATCTTGTCATCGGCTACTACGCACTGACGACGGGCTCAGTACACAAGCACGAAAGTCCGCAACGGATCGCGAAGGGTCTAGCCAATCATCCGATTGGCGTCGTGCTGATCGCTAGATTGGCTGTTGATCAATCGCAGCCAGGGAAGGGGCTCGGAAAGGCGCTGTTATTTGATGCGTTGTCGCGCGTTGAAGAAGCCGCCGACATCGTTGGAGTTCGGGCGGTTCTCGTTCACGCGATCGACGATCCGGCGAGGCGCTTCTATCTGCACTTTGAATTTGAGGAATCGCCGGTTGATCCGTACCAGCTATTGTTGCTGCTGAAGGATCTCCGCAAAGCGATCCACGAGGGTTTGTAGCATGGTTCGCAGCCCGTTGCAAGGATTGGCCGAAGCGTGGATAGAGACATCTGATATCGCTAGCGAAGTCAGAGACTCGGTCGTCTTCTGAAATCGTTAGGCCATCAAATCAGGGAGGCATCACCGGATGGTCTATGAGCTGAAGGAATCCACCAACTGGTTCACCTCGAACGGGAAGTTAACCGAAGAAGCACTTCGCCTAGCATATGGACGTACCCCTTCGAGACGGAACTTTTCCGGGAAGGCGACTTTATCCTCCCGCCGGTGCCAATCGAGTAAGTTGGCGAGTAACCAGCGGGCGGCCTGGTGTTCGGTGCGGGATTCGGCGTCGGCGGGAATATCGTGAGTAAGTTTCTGAACCAGTTCCTCGATGCGCGCTTGTTGGGCGGCGGCTTGGCCGGAAGGGGTGCCGGGCGTGAGGGCGGGTCGGTCGATGGTATTTCCGTGGGCGATCTGCGTGGCGCGCAGGGTTTCGAGCCAGTCGCGCAGGGACTTAGTGGAGTAACAGTCGTCGGCGTTATAGGCTTGGACGGTGTCGCGGGAGCTGGATGTGGAGGTTGGGGAAGCGTTCGCGGCGATCTAAGACGTAATCGACGAACCATTCGAAGGCGGCTTTTTCTTCGGCGGGGGAGTGGGCCCAGCGGTGAAGATATTCGTCTTGCGTAGGAGAGTGGCCGAACTTGTTACTTCGGATAGTAAGTGCCTGAAGTGGCTTTCCAGTGGAGGTAATTCGGTTGGCAATGCAGTTGCTCCGTTGGCATCGATCGGTCGGCGCAGACATATACAGAAATAGGCCAGACAAATGGAGTTCTTGGCTGGTGAGCTACAGTGAGCTACCAGCCGCGCACGGTAGTAAGCGGGTCTCGCATAGGTTAATTTCGAACGGAGTGCCCAAACGCTAAGGACTGCCGGTCGATCCAATTTTTGTCCCTATCCAACGGGTAGCGCGACCGATGACTAACTAAGCATCCCCTCCCTGATGACGGTCAGGGTTCGTCAGGCGGCGAGAAATGTCACTAGGGCTTAGACGCCGGCGGAGGTGGCGGCGCAAGCGGAAGCTTGGCCGGATCGGCCGCTTGAGGACGCCGGAAACGCGGCGCGCGCACCACGGGTTTCATGCTCGCTAACTCCACATAGGACGCGACCAATTTCTCGCGCTGCGCCGGATCCAGCTTGAGTAACTTATGCTTGCCCGCTCCGCTCAACGTAACCTCGCCCGTCGCCGACACAGCTAAGCCGCCAGGAGCCGAAAACGTAAACAACCCTGACTCCGGCCGCACCGCCGCCATTACCGCCGCTAAAGCCGCCGACGGAGCATCGAACGGCATCGCCGCAAAAGCCTTGTAGGCATCCACTACCGGATGCGCCTTCGACCACTCAAAATCCTTTTCAATGGCGGCACCCGGAAACTTGGCGCCATCGGCCACATCGTTGCCCACCACCAGAATCGGCGACGGCCACTCAGCCAGCACCTTGCGCAGCGCGGGTAAGTCAGAAGCATCCGCCACCATCGCCAGCAACCGGACCTTCTCCGTCACCCAAGGCTTCGCGCCCGGCAGGTCAAGCAGCGCCGCCAAATTGGTCGCCGGACCCGCCAACACCACCACCGCATTCTGATCATGCTGGCCCGTCAACGCGTTGCGCAGCATCCCCCGCGGATCGGCCGTGTCATTCAAATGGTTGATGCCGTGCGCGTAAGCCGCATTCCCCAGCACTGCCTTCAACATCGCCGAATCTTCCACCGGCTTACCGGTCGCCATGCCCACCGGCAGCGTCCGGCCCACCGCGCCAAAACTACCATTCACCGCACCCGCATAGAACCGGCCCACAATCTCAGTAAATGCCGCGGCATGCAGATTGTTACTCGGTACGCTCAGCGCAACCACGCGGCACTCATTCTTGGCATCCAGACCGTAAAGGACGGCTAAGCCCAGCACGGCGTCCAAGCGGTAACCCAGCGCGCCATCGTAAACCACGCCGACCGACGGTTTCGAACCGATAAATTGCATGATTTAGGCTAAGTCGAGGCCTTCGATGCGTCCGGTGGCATCGCCGAAGTGATCCACCCTGGTGCCCATGCGGTCCATCATGGTGAGGAACAGATTCGACATCGGCGTCTCCTTGCGGTAAACAATGCGCCGGCCGGACTTGATGCCGCCATTCAAACCCTTGCCGCCGCGGCCCGCGATCAGCGTCGGCAGGTCCTCATGCGTATGGCGATTGCCATCCGACAAGCCCGCGCCGTACATGATCATCGAGTTATCGAGCAACGTGCCGTCGCCATCGCGAATCGACTTCAGTTTCTCGATCCATGCCGCGAACTGCGTCATGTGATAAGTGTTGATCTGCGCCACTTTCTCCATCATCTCGGGCTCATTGCGGTGATGGGTGAGCGGGTGATGGCCGTCGGCGATGCCGATCTCGCGATAAGCGCGCGACGT
>JANLPT010000175.1:0-37135 GCA_031367405.1 Bryobacteraceae bacterium | reverse complement strand
GTCAAAACCGCTCACACCCGGGTTTCCCGCTAAAGCATAGATGCCAAATGCCTTAACTGGAAGTTCGGGGCCATCCACTGGCATCCGAGCGCCGGGATAAACCGGCATACAGTAGGGAATGAAAGAGTCCTACAGGAAAGGAGTAGCGAACCACCTGACCTCGAGTCTTGCGGTGGCGGTCGTGAGACCGCCGTCGAAGCGTAGGCGCGAGGCATCAGTGGGCTGGGATATCGAGCTTCGAAAACTGGAGAATGGGATGCCGACCCTGTGCCATCAAGGGGAAGGCCACACCGGCGAGGGCACTATCGCGAGTCCGAATCCGAGCTGAGATCCCACGTAGTCGTAGACCCCAGGCACGCTGAGAAACTGTATGCACGAGAACCCAATCTCCAAGACCAGAGACCTCATCGTTGACTGCCTCGAAAGGGAGTAGCCCGGCGGGCAAAGGCCCAGGCCGCAAGGTCCGCATGAACGGCGGTGAGGCGCCCGATGAAGCGGGCGAACAAAGCGACGGCGGATCAAGCCGGAGTGGCGGAGTCTGTGGAGGGAAGGACCCCAACTAAGGAGAACACCATTCAGTCCACCTGCGATTGGCACAGAACGGGATACGGCTGGAAACAGGGGCTGAGGGGTGTGCGCCAAGCCGCACGCGCGTGCGGGTTGACGCCATCATTCGAGGGAGGAGCCGGATGCGGTAATTCCGCCCGTACGGATCTGTGCGGGGGGCGGTCAGCGATGGCTTTCCCTACCGCGACCCCGACCCTTCTCTAACTCGTAGTAAATTAAAATAGTTACCCCCCTCCGATTCTCGAAACTCTGCTCCGCCCGAAGACTTCTCGGCCCAGCCAAAGAGCGTCATCGAACGCCAAATCGATGGCGGCGAGCGCCCACCGCCACCGGCATTAAGCAGTTTGCAGTTTTCGCGAACCTCGCAAGCGGAAGCGGCCCGGATCCCAATCCGTGTTCCCACTCATCGCTTCCTCGTAACCCTTCGCCACCCGGACCACGACAAACTCGAAGTATGACTCCATCGTCCGGAGTAACTCTAACTCGTTGTAGATCTCTGCCGCCGTCAAAAAGTAATTCTGCTCGCTGGCATAGGTACGGATCGCTCGCTTGATCATCGTCAGTTTCTGAATTACTTCATGCAACGGTATTTGTTCCTCGTAGCGCCGCCGTCCGAGGCTTTCAAAGTGCGCGGCGAGTCGCGATTCGTCTTTCGAATTGATCCACTCCATCAGGTTCTTGGTCAAGTCCAGCACTCTTTCGCGAATCTCTTCGTCCGAAAGGTTCTGATAGTGGGGTAGTTCTGGATCGTGCTTCCGCGCCACCGTCACGGCGATCGCGATCTTAGCCCAGTTCATTTCAATCTTTCGCAACAGCCGCCCGCCCATCACGAAATCTCCCTTCCTGAGTCACCGGACGCGGCCCTTGGCGACACATCGGTACGCTCCCGCAACATCGCCTCCGCCCGAAACCAATGACGGGTCTGCCGGTCTTCCGGCTCTCCTTCGGCCGCCCAGATCTCATGCGCCAGTTTCCGGATTGCTTCGTCCAGCGCGGTATTCTTCGATTTAGGTTTTGACATATGAAAAGGTCCTTTCAAAAAATGGGGCGGGTGATCGGCACCCGCCCCTTCGTGCAACCACCGGAGTTAGGGTCAGAATAATACCGGCTCGTGCGCAAACTCCAGCGCCTAAGAAACGGGACCCCGCTGCAGTTGCGTCAGGGCACCTTGCAGCAGCTTGGCCCGCAAGGCCACTCCGAACGCGTAGTCGCGGACCAAGCCGCGATTTTTCACTAGGTCCTCGCTGGCCGCCCGCTCCTTGCTCCCATGCAGCGCGGTAATGATCTGGATCAGTTGTCGGGTCTTCACCCATTCCGCTTGATCCCGGCCGCTCAATTGCGGATTGGCGTCATCGATCTGCTTCACCAACTGGTCCAGTGACCCCACATCGGCGGTCATCGACTCGATCTTAGCCTTCACCGCAGTGGCATCGTGCTTCTTGTTCTTCAGCGATTGTTGAACGCTGGTCGCGTCGCGCTCCAGCCTCTGTGCGGTTTGCTGAAGCTGATTGACCGCGCCGCCGTCCAGGGCCATGGCCGATATCGTCGCGATGGCGAGACAACCGGCGGTTCTAAGAAAGGTACGCATAAACGGATCTCCTTGATTTCACTTGTAGAGCGAAGGCATCGCCCTCACCACTTCACGTTAGGCTTGGAGAACCAATTTGTCTAATAGATGTTTACGTCCATATACATCGTTAAAGTCGATTAAGTTTTAACGGGAGAACAAATTATCCCGGGCCCCTTCGCACAGCGCCACCACCGCCGGGTGTTTCAGCCGCCGTTCCACGGAGATCGCGTAAAAACTCTCTTTCACGGATTCGATCCGGCCCACCACGCGTACCCCATAATGCGCCCGTACTTCGGCTTCAATCGCGCTCGCCGCCACAAAAAGACCCGCCCCCGCGCTGCCGAACGTCTTCATCAGCGCACTGTCCTTAAATTCGCCAACCACCTGTGGCCGGATACCCATCGCCTCCAGCCAATGGTCCAATGACTGCCGCAAACTCGAGCCCTCAATCGGCATCAGAAAGGGTGCGCCATCGAGCGCATGGGGGAAGCCAGACCGGTAGCGAGCCGCTAGCGCGGACGCTCCAAATAGTGTCACCCCGCAACTTCCGAGCAGGTGATTGTAGGCGCGTACGCGGGCCATCGGCACGATCGGCAATTCGGCCAGCACCACATCCAGTCGATGCTCAACCAGGTCGATCAGCAGTTGTCGCGGCGAACCTTCTTCGCAAATGAGTTGCACGGGTTCCGCCATCGACAATACCGGCTGCAGCACGCGGTAGGCGATCAACTTGGGAACCATGTCGGAGATCCCCACCAACAGGCGGCGCGGCCGGCCTTGGGGCCGGCCTTTGAGCACATCCTGCAGTTCGCGCCCCAAGCCAAAGATCTCCTCGGCATATTGGAAAACCACTTGCCCTACTTCGGTCAGCGCCAGTCCCCGCCCAGCTTTGACGAATAGCTTTTCGCCCATCGTCTCTTCCAGCACCCGCAGTTGTCCGCTAATGGTAGGCTGCGCGAGATTGAGCTTCCCGCAAGCCTTGGCAATGCTGCCTTCCTTGGCCACGGTCCAAAAATAAAGCAGATGATGGTAGTTAAGCCACTCCATCGCCAACCTTGGTCTTCGGAGTCTCGAGGCGGCAAATCTTGCCGTTCGCTAACACGAGGGTCATCAGCCCAATTCTCACACGCCGCCCACCGCCGCAGATACTATCCGGCTCGCGGAAGCCTACCCTGAATTAGTCGCCCCTTACGTGCCCCTTCTTGGAGGGCTGAGTCACGCCGCCGAAGTAATCGGCCATCAGGGCCAACCTCGCGTCTTCCTGCTCGCCACCACGCGCGGTCACGATGCGCCAGCATTTTCATCTGCCACCGAATCAACAACTCCGCCTCACCACCCTACCGAAATCGCTTGACAAGCCCCTAAGCTCAAATCATGAACCGGCTCATCCCAAAAACGAGTACCCGGCAAATTGGCTTCGTTTCGTATTTTAACGATCGACACCCTTCAGCGCCCCAATTCCGCCCGGAGCCGCTTTGGCAGTTTGGCCAGCACCTGCTCATAAGCCGCCCGCAACAGCGGCTCCAACTCCCGCCGCGTCAAAGCATCCTCATCTTCCAACGCTACCCAATGCGCCCTGGCCAGATACGGAGCCGGGATGATGCCGGGCCGTTCCACGAGTTCGGCAAACACGTCCGGCGAACACTTGAACGACAGCGCCACCGCCGCCGGTTCCAGACAAGTCACCGCGAACATTTTCGCCCCAACGCTAAAGACCAGATCCTTTTCCCACTTCACATCCTCCGTCGCAGAAGGCATCGCCAGACAAAATGACCGAACCCAGTGCAAGCTCATCGTAAAATCATTCTAACGCTTCGAAAGGCCGCTCGATACAATAAGAGCTTCCCCTTGGACACTGCCAACTCCACCGTCGCCGTCATTGCCGAAAAGCCTTCCGTGGCTCGCGACATCGCCAAAGTTCTCGGTGCCAATCAGAAGGGCAACGGCTATCTTCACGGCGGCGGTTACATCGTCACCTGGGCCATTGGCCATCTCGTCTCCCTGGCCCAACCGCATGAGATCCGGCCCGAGTGGAAGCAGTGGCGTCGCCATCTGCTGCCCATGCTTCCCGAGGATTGGCCGCTCGTGGTCTACGACAAAACCAAAGATCAATTTGAGGTCGTGCGCCAAATCCTCAATTCGCCCAAAGTCGGGCGCATCGTCTGCGCGACAGACGCCGGGCGCGAAGGCGAACTCATCTTTCGCTATATTTACGACGCCGCGCAAGCGAATAAGCCGGTCGAGCGGCTGTGGATCTCGTCCCTCACTGAAGAGGCCATCCGCGCCGGCTTTGACAGCTTAAAGAGCGCCCACGACTATGACGGCTTAGGCGATGCCGCCCGCGGCCGGAGCCGCGCCGATTGGCTGGTCGGCATGAACCTCTCGCGCGCCTATTCGCTGGCCTTCGACGAAGAGCTCTCCGTCGGCCGCGTGCAGACGCCTACTTTGGCCATGATCGTGGATCGCGAACTCACCGTGCGCGCCTTTGTGCCCGAGGAATACCGCGAGGTGGTTGTCACATTTTCACCGCAGGAAAGCGCCACGCAGAAGCCGCGCCCCACTTACGAGGGCACATTTTTCCGTCCGCCCAAAGCCGAGCCACCGTCGATGCGTTTACCTGCGCCACCCGACGAAGCCAAGGCCATTGCCGCCCGCGCCAAAACCGGCGAGGCGCGCATCGAGTCCGTACAGCCGGAAGCCAAACGCCTGGCCCCGCCCGGCCTCTATGATCTTGCTGAACTCCAGCGCCATGCCAACCGGCTCTATGGCTTCAGCGCCCAAAAGACCCTCGACGTCGCGCAGGCTTTGTACGAAACGCATAAGTTACTCAGTTACCCGCGCACCGATAGCCGCCATCTTTCACAAGCCATTGCGAAGACGCTTCCCGCCATTGTCAGTGCCCTCGAACCACAATTTAAGGACTTACTCGCCCCGGGCTCAGGAAGCAGGCCCTTGGGCAGCCGCTACGTGGACGACGCCAAGATTACTGACCACCACGCGATCATCCCCACCGCCACTTCGCCATCCAGAGCGCGCCTCTCCGAAGATGAGCGCCGCCTTTACGACTTAGTCTGCCGCCGCCTACTCGCCGCCTGGCATGATGACTTTCTCACCGAAGTAACTACCGTGATCACGACGATTGCCAATCAATCCAGCGTTGACCGTTATCACTCCGCCGGTACGGTGATTCGCCAGATGGGCTGGAAGATACTCGACATCGTCCTCGAAAAGAAAGGCCAGCCGGACGCCGGCCCTACGCTGCCTGCGGGCTTGCGGGCCGCACAGCTGCAAGATGTTCTCGAGGCCGAGTCAGTCCTTAAGAAGACCCGCCCGCCCAAACGCTTCAACGACGCCACGCTCCTCACCGCGATGCAGACCGCCGGTAAGACCTTAGACGAAAAAGAGCTTTCCGACGCCATGAAAGAGACCGGACTCGGCACGCCCGCCACCCGCGCCTCCATTATCGAAGTGTTACTCAAGCGTGGCTATGTTCAACGGCAAGGCAAGAATCTGGAAGCCACCGGCAAAGGTATCCATCTCATTGAAGTGGTGCATCCCGAAGTAAAAAGCCCCCTCATGACTGGGCAATGGGAAGCGTATCTCAAGCGCATTGAGCGCGGCCAGGCAGCGTTGCCGCCCTTCGTCAAAGGCATTGAAGACTATGTGCGGGAGGTGGTCGGGAAAGTAGCTGAGGCAACTCCCGTCCAACAGACTCGAACCGCCGCCGCTGCGGCTTCAGTTACTTCCCAACCTTCCGCGCCCGCTCCGGAACGCACTGCCTGGACTGGCGGCAAGGACGACCTCCCCGCCCTCCTGCAATCCGCCTTCGGCTTCTCCAAGTTCCGCCCCAGCCAGGAAGCCGTCTGCCGCGCTGTCGTCGAAGGCCACGATGTCTTACTCGTCATGCCCACCGGTGCCGGCAAAAGCCTCTGTTACCAATTGCCGGGCCTCGCCCTCGGCGGCACTACCCTCGTCATCAGCCCTTTGATCGCCCTGATGGAAGATCAAGTAGCCAAACTTAAACAGCTCGGTTTCGCTGTCGAGCGCATTCACTCTGGCCGCGACCGCGCCGATTCACGCCAAGCCTGTGTCGATTACTTACAAGGCAACTTACAGTTTCTCTTTATCGCGCCCGAGCGGCTGCGCGTGCCCGGCTTTCCGGAGATGTTAGCCAAACGTAAGCCCGCATTAGTCGCCGTGGACGAAGCGCATTGTATCTCCCAATGGGGCCACGATTTCCGGCCCGACTATCGCACGCTGGGGCAATATTTACCCCTTCTACGGCCCGCCCCCGTCATCGCCTTAACCGCCACGGCCACGCCGGTGGTGCAAGACGACATTGCCGCGCAGTTACATTTAGGCGACCAGGGCCGCTTCATTCAGGGCTTTCGCCGTGACAACCTGGCCATTGAAGTGATGGAAGCCACGCCCGGCGAGCGCGTAGACTTAGTGCGTGACTTACTGCGGGATGCCGCCCGCCGCCCGGCAATTGTCTACGCCCCTACGCGCAAAAAAGCCGACGAGTTTGCCAGCGAGTTGAAACGCCACTTCCCTGTAGCCGCCTATCATGCGGGCTTGGCCGCAGCCGTCCGGCAGAAAGTGCAGACCGGATTTCTTGAAGGTAAGTTAGATGTGATCGTGGCAACCATTGCCTTTGGCATGGGCATCGACAAAGCAGACGTCCGGACGGTGATTCACACGGCGCTCCCCTCCAGTGTCGAGGGTTATTACCAGGAAATCGGTCGCGCGGGCCGCGATGGATTGCCGTCGCGCGCCGTGCTGATGCACTCCTACGCCGATCGCCATACCCACGACTATTTTCATGAACGCGACTATCCTGACATCAAGTTACTCGCCAAGATCTTCGACGCCCTGGGCCCCGAACCGGAGGCCAAAGAAGACTTACAATACCGCCTGAAAATCGAAGCGGAGAGCTTCGATAAGGCGCTCGAAAAATTATGGATTCACGGCGGTGCCATCGTCGACTTTGCCGAAAATGTCACGCGCGGCAAGGATGGCTGGCGGGAGCCATACCAGGGGCAAACCGGCCAACGTGTCGCCCAATTACAAAATATGTTGCGGTTCACCGACGAAAATCGCTGCCGGATGAGTGCGCTGGTGGCTCACTTTGGCGACCACGCCGGCGCGAAACAGGCCTGCGGTCTGTGCGACTTTTGTGCACCTCAACACTGCGAGGCCCAAGTCTTCCGCGCCGGCAGCGCCAAGGAAAGTGGCATTGCCAGCCAAGTGCTGGTCGCGCTGCGTAGGGCCGATGGCCGTTCGACCGGTAAGTTACATGGCGAGTTCGGCGCGGGGCTCGATCGCGATACGTTTGAGCAGTTACTCGCAGCCATGGCGCGTCTGGGCCTCGTGGAAATCAAAGAAGCAACCTTCACTGCCGAGGGCCGTGAAATCGTTTTTCGCAAAGTGACGCTTACTTGGGAAGGCAGTCAACCCGGCGCGGGGGATGGGATCGATCTACTCATCAAGGAGCAGAGCGGGAAGAAATCCAAGCGTAAGTCGCGCGGCAAGACGCTCTCGAAGCCGGCTCGCAAGCAAGCCGCCGCGCAAGCCAGTCCCCAGGAAAAAGCGCTGAAGCAATGGCGCTTGGCCGAAGCTAAGCAGCAGGGCGTACCGGCGTTTCGCATTCTCTCGGATAAGGTGTTGCAAGCGATTATTGAGGCCGAACCGTTCGATACGGATGACTTACTCACGGTGCCGGGCGTCAGCCCGCGCATCGCCACCCGTTACGGCCCGGCCATGCTGAAGTTACTGCGGTAGTTACCAATCCACGATGGAACCATCGTCTTTGTCGAAGCTCGGCCGGTAAGGGCGCGGCTCCCCCACTTGGCTCATCAACTTATTCTCGTCAATGGTGATCCCCAAGCCGGGCTCAGTCAAAAGCGGCCGGTGTAAGTAGGCCGCGCAATAATGAGCGCCGGTCAATTCCAGGCTTTGACATAGAAAGCCATCTTCCAACAAACGTATCGGACGCTTCATTCTATATGACGATGCCATCGGCGCGAGGAGGCCGGCGCACGGGAGTGAAAGGCGGTACCCGGCGAGGCGCGAGGGCCGTTACGTGGCGCTGCCGGAAGTCTTCGAAGCGTCCCTTCTCGCCAGTAAGGTAGTAATGCGTCAGATACGCTGCGTCACAGGCCGCATAGTCAGAGAGCCAGTGATCGAGATCTATTATCCCGGCGCTGAGGAGCATGGCGAGTGCGTAAGCCGCCGCCTCTTCTTCGTGAGCGATCAACTCACGCAACAGCTCCGCGCCCACCGGCGGCTGTTGCGGCTGCCCGAGGGCATAGCCTTCCGGACTCAGGTTCCACTGCGCGGTGTGCCCGAATAAGTGGGCCAGTAAGAACAGGCGCTCCTCGGCAGTTAGTAAGTAGTCGACATGAATCGTCTGGCCATCCAGGTCACCGGTGAGCGGATCGGGAATGTCGCGGGTGATCACGGTCATCCCGTGAGCGTCTTCAAGATACGCTTGCACCCGGGCACAGTATTCGGCGAAAGGGACCAAGCCCCTAGTTTAGCGGACGGCGAGAACTACAGGCGGCTTGCCTCATTTGTTGAGTAACTCGACCAAAAAGTCAGTGGCTTCCTTTGACTTCATATTGCTCAGGTGCTGCACCGCCCGCCGCTTTAGTTCAGAGTCGGTCTCCTTACGGGCGGCCTCGACGATGTGTTTCACCGAACCCTGACTGAACAACGCTTCCAGAATGCTCCGCCGGACGGTTGGGTCAGGTTCGGAGGCGTAGAGGGAGCCAAGCTCGTCCGCCGCGATTTCTTTGCGTAGGGAGCCCAACGAATGGATGGCAGTGAGACGGAGCCGTTGGTCCTTTTCGGTGCGGGCCACTTCCAGCAGTTTGGCCGCGTTGTGGCCACGGGCCATTGCTTTCAAGATACGGTCTTTCCACTCGAACGCGCTTTCCGCCGCGTAAAGTTGCGCCAGTTCATTCGAAGCTTGTATCGACCCGAGAAGGTCGATGGCCTCCCGCCGCAATTCTGGATTGGACTCGGACTGAGCCGCGATCATCAGATGCTGACTGTCCCGTGACATCATGTAACCACGCAGGACGGCCCGCTTGATGTTGACATCGGAAACACTACCGTAGATCTCGCTTAATACTTGCTGGCTCTCCTTCGAGCGGGAAGTCCCCAGATACTCCACGGCGTGTAACTGTAAGTCGGGATTCGACCCGTTTCTGGCATATTGGCTGACAATCGCCCGCGCCTGACCGGTGCGGCTCTGCGCTAAGACAAAGAGTACTCGCTCTTTGAGGCGCGGTGACGTCTTCGCCTCGCCCAGTAACTTGTCGAGCAAGGGGACTGCCCGCTCGGGGTCGGAATTGACTAAGGCGTTGATGGCATATAGTTTCAAATCCTCGTCGTTCTGGCTCTCCGGCGACACACCCTGCCCCGTGGCCTGCTTCACCTCCGCCGTGAGGGCTTTGGCATCATCGAGCCAGCGGCTTTGCGGAAACTGTTTGGCCAATTCGGCGAGCGTGGCGACGGCCTCCTCGCGCTTGCCGAGCTTATTCAAGGCGTAAGCCTTCCAATAATAGGCACCCTCTGCGCGCGCCGACTTCCCGGCAATCACGCGATCAAAGCTCTGCACGGCGCGATCGTAGTCGCGACTATCGAGCGCCCGCGTGCCAGCTTGGTAACCGTCTTTGCGGTCGTAGCGGAAATCACGTTTTACCGAGCGCTTCATATCTTCGGCCGCCCGCCGTACTTCCTCCGCCACGCGACGGCCGATTTCGCTCTTGACTGTGACGGCCTGGGCGAACAACTGTGTTTCTATCTGGACATCCACTTGCACGTCGATATTGGGTTGAGGACTCGGGGCGGGCTGCGCTGCCACTGGTAGGGCCGCGACAATCACAAGGGTGAGTAACTTCATAGTATATTCCTTACAAACTTGTAGACGGTGACGCCGTCTCGCGGTTTTCAAATTGCGAACTAAATACTCTTACCTTGAAAAGCAAGCTCTGCTCTTCAATACGCGAACGCATATCCTCTAACTGCTGCTCCGGCACGGACGCCGGACTATGCGCCAGTTCCACCATCACCCGCTCGAGTTCCTCTAGCAAGGCAGTTACTTGATAGTTGCCGGTGCCCAACGCCGTTTGGCGATAGAGGCGATTCGCTTGCAGTAACCTGGCCGCGGCATCCTGCTCGAAAGAGATATCCACCTGGCCGCCAACCGGCTGAGCATGGGCCAGTTCCATCAGCATCATTTTCGTACGCTCAAGGTGCGCGCCAAGGGCCACGAGTAACACCCGCTCGCGAAGTTGACTGGCATCGGCCACTACCTCTTGAGCCGGCGGCGTAATGCCCCGCCCGGCCAGAAACGCCGCCGCCAGCAAGACCGCCATGGACCCCGCCACCGCCAGCGCCTTCCATCCGGACCACGACTGATACCAGGGCCGACGCGGTTGCAGCAACGGAGCGAGACTGCTCCACACGCGCGCCTCATAATCCGGAGCGCGTTCGGGAACCGGTAAGCTGTCGACCGAGTTCAGGACGCGTTGCAATGCCTGATAGCCGTCGCGGCAGGCGACGCAAGTGTCCAGATGCGACGCCGTCTCGGGCGACTCATGACTCTCTCCGTAGTAATAGAGGACGAGTTGTTCTTCGGTCGGGTGATGATTCATGCGTTGTTCACCAAGGGCTCCAGGGCGCGCCGCAACTTATGGACGGCGCGAAAAATACTTTGCTTGGTGGAGTTAGCCGACACGCCTAACACCAAGCCAATCTCTTCGATGGATTGCCCTTCGAAATGGCGCAGGACGAAGGCCGTGCGCTCCATCTCAGAGCATGTGTCGAGCGTCGCGGCGACTTGCCGTTGCACCTCACTACTGAGAAGCAGACGATCTGGTCCGGCGTCCACGGCGGGCAGAGTCTGCATCGTGTCCGTCTCTCCGGCGGCAAGAACGGCGTTTCCTTGCCGCTTGCGCGCTCGCAGCAAGTCCAGCGAGTAGTTGGAGGCGATGCGATAGATCCAGGTGCCAAAGGTGGACCTCGCATCCCAGCGATGCAAGTGGCGAAAGGCCCGTAAAAACGTCTCCTGCACCACGTCTTCGGCGTCTTGTTCGTTGCCTGTCATCCGATATGCCAGACGGAATACACTTCGGCTGTAGCGTTCCACGAGCGTGCGATAGGCGTCACCGTCGCCGCTTTTCGCCAGGGCGACAGCCAAGCTGTCTTCCATTCCTCCGTTTAGACTGCGCAAAGCGCCGCCGGTTAGCAACGTATAATTGGGCGATCACGATGCGAAGACTCGTTTTAATGGCACTTGCGATTGCATGGTCGATCGTTGCGGCGCAATTCGCTTTTAATGGCGGCCGGCTTGAAGGATGGAAGGCCCTTCCGATGATCGAACTGCTTGCCGACTTACACCATGTGCAAGGCATCGACGTGGAAGGCGGCGTGCTGTGGGTATCTTCGGTGGATGCGCCGGCCCGGGTGGGCTATCTCTCACGCTTTGACCTACGGACGGGCCGTCTGTTGCATCAGGTGCAGGTGGAGGAAGGCCAGCGCTTTCATCCCGGTGGCCTCACGTTGGACGGAGACTCGATCTGGGTGCCCGTCGCGGAGTACGATCGGGACGGGCCGACGACGATCCAGCGGCGCGATAAACGCACTTTAGCGCTGCGGTCTAGCTTTACGGTCAACGATCATATCGGCTGCATCGCGGCCGGCAAGGATGGCCTGGTGGGTGGCAACTGGGATAGCCGCATTCTCTACCGGTGGAGTCGCGAAGGCCAAGAAGTGTCGCGCACGCCAAATCCGGGAACGACCAGTTATCAGGATTTGAAGATTGTGGACGGCTTACTACTGGGCTCGGGCAACCAATCGAAGACTGAGGGTTCGGTGGAATGGTTGGACCTGAAGGATTACCGTGTCAAAAAGCGCGTGATGGCCGGGCAGACCAGCCGGGGCGTCACTTACACTCATGAGGGCATGACTTACAGGAACGGTCGGCTCTACTTACTGCCCGAGGATGGCCGCAGCCGGCTATTTATTTTCACTCAGCCCTAAGAGCAACATCCCCTCCCTTACGGTCGGGGTACGTCAGAGGCTTGCCCCGCAGAATCCCCTTCCTTACGTTCGGGGTTCGTTCAAGCTACTTAGCTGAAGAGAACGGCGGCGACCTTCTCGGTAATGAAGGCCTCGAGAATGTCGCCTGCCTTGACGTCTTTGTAATTGGCGAGCGAGATACCGCACTCGAAGTTCTGCTTCACTTCGGCGACATCGTTTTTGAAGCGTTTCAGCGATTCAATCTTACCGGTATGCACCACGACATTGTCGCGCAACACCCGGACTTCGCTGTTTCTGGTGACAAAGCCGTCCACCACGAAGCTGCCGGCCACTTGGCCCACTTTCGTAATCTTGAAGACTTCGCGGATTTCCACTTTGCCTTGATAGGTCTCGCGGATGATCGGCTCCAGCATGCCGGTCATGGCCTTTTTGATCTCGTCCACTACCTCGTAAATGATCGAGTGGAGGCGGATATCGATCTTCTCTTTGTCGGCCAGGGTCTTGGCGGTCTTTTCGGGCCGCACGTTGAAACCGATGATGATGCCGTTGGAGGCCGTAGCGAGCAGGACGTCCGTCTCGGTGATGGCTCCGACGCCGGTGAGGATGACACGGATGGCGACCTGCTCGTTCGAAAGCTTGCTGAGCGTATCGCCCAGCACTTCGGCCGAGCCGCCCACGTCCGCTTTGATGATGAGGTTGAGTTCCTTGCCGTCGCCTTCTTTCATCTGGCGATGGAACTGTTCGAGCGACAGCCGTTTGCGGCGGGCCATATCGATGTCGCGCGCTTTGGATTCGCGGAACATGACGATTTGCTTGGCCTTGGTGGTATCGGTGACGACTTGGAAGGCGTCGCCCACATCGGGCAACTCTTCCAAACCGAGCACTTCGACGGGCTTGGAGGGCTCGGCCTCTTTGATCTGCTCGCCGCGATCGCCGTTGAGCGCGCGGACCTTGCCAAACACCGAGCCGCAGATAAAATAATCGCCCACGCGGAGCGTACCATTGCGCACCAGCACGGTGGCTACCGGACCGCGGCCGCGATCCAACTGCGCTTCGAGCACCGTGGCCAGAGCCGAACGGTTCGGGTTGGCCTTGAAATTGCCGATTTCGGCCACCAGGAGAATGGTTTCGAGTAAGGTGTCAATGCCCACATGCGTCTTGGCGGACACGGGAATCATTTCGACGTCGCCGCCCCAATCGGTAGCGAGCAAGCCGCGGTCGTTGAGTTGTTGTTTGATGCGATCGGGAGTCGCATCCGGCTTGTCGATCTTGTTGATGGCCACGATCAGCGGCACTTTGGCCGCGCGGGCGTGGTCAATCGCTTCGAGGGTTTGCGGCATGACGCCGTCGTCGGCCGCGACCACCAGAACCACGATATCGGTGACCTTGGCCCCGCGGGCGCGCATGCGGGTGAACGCTTCGTGGCCGGGGGTATCGATGAAGGTGATCTTCTGGCCGTTTCGCTCCACCTGATAGGCACCAATGTGTTGGGTGATGCCGCCGGCTTCGCGCGAGGCGACACTGGCGGTACGGATGGCGTCGAGTAGCGACGTTTTGCCGTGATCCACGTGGCCCATGATGGTGACGACCGGAGGCCGCGTTTGTAAGTCGGCGGTGGATTCGACGATCTCTTCGTTGAAAGTCGCCTCTTCCTCGTAGCTCATGCGAGTGGCGGTGGACTTGAACGCGAGAGCGAGGTCCTCGGCGACCTTCAGGTCAAGCGGCTGGTTGATGGTGGCGAAGATCTTCATATCCACCAGCTTGCGGATCACCAGTGCGGTTTTGACGCCCAGCTTTTCGGACATGCCCTTGACGGTGATGCCTTCCGAAATGGTGATTTCGGAGTTGGTGGCGACGATCGCTTCTTCCCGCTTGGCGCGGAATTGAAGACGGCCTTCCTGCTCTTCCTTCTGCTGTTGCTTGCGCGTGGTGGGCTTGGTGGCGTGGCGTCGGCCGGCCTCAGTAGGTGCGGCGACGGCCGTTTCCGGACGCAGCGGCGAAGTGGGATGCAGCGGACGGCGCAGCATCGGGCGTCCACCGGGGCCGAGCGGTTGGCCGGGCCCGCCGGGGCCCATACCCATACCCATGCCCATGCCCTGCCCGGGGCCGCCGGGGCGCATGGGCATCGACTGGCCGGGACGAAACGGACCACGATAAATCGGTTGACCGGGCACCGGTGCCGAGGGGCGCGGCTGCTGGGGCATGGCGGGCCGGTAAGTGGGCGCGCCGGGCGCGGCCTTGGGCTGATTCTGTTGCTGCAAACGCGCCAGAATGTCAGGGCGCGGTGGCACCACGGGACGCGCGACGGGCTGTCCAGCCAGCGGCCGGTTGGGGGCGGAAGGCGAAAAAGGACCGGTGAACGGCGCGGGGGGCGACGCCGGAGCCATCCCCAGCGAGGGCCCTTGTGACTGCTGCGAAGAAGCGGGCGGAACTTGTCCGGGAGGCCCACTGACGGGTGGGCGAGGAATCGATGGCGCGGTGGGCGGCCGATAGGGCTGGCTCTGCCGCATCGGGGGGCGCGGCATGGCCGGCGCACCCGGGCTGGCCGATGGACGGGGAGCGCCGGGCGAAGCCATTTGCGGAGTGGCGACGGAAGGACGAGGCGTTTCGGGCGGCAGCGGGGCACGGGGACCCTGGGCCGGCCGGGTCGTTTGCGGATTGGATCCTGCGGGAGTGGCCGGGCGGCCAATGGCACCGGTACGGTCCTGCGGCGGCCTTTCGGGGGGCCGGGGTAAGGGCGGGCGTTCGAGGGGAGGCCGCATCTGCGGCGGGGCGGAGGCCATTCCGGGTGAACGTTGCGGCGCGCCCGGTAAAGACGGGGCAGCCGCCCGCGGTGCGTGAGGAATGGGTGCCTGAGGCATCACCGGAGCTTGGGGTGCCAGAGCTTGGCGCGCCGGGGCCTGGGGTACTGGCGCAGCGTTTGACGGGCTAGCCTGGCCCGCTGGGGCCGATGGCAATGGGGCGGAGGACAACGGCGCGGAGGGTGCCGCAGAAGGAGGCGGCATGATGCGCGGAATGGGTATCGAAGGCGCGCCGCCCGCGAGCGGCGGCCGGACCGGCATGGACGATCGCATGGGCGGTATCGGAATCGAAGGCGCGGCTACTGGATTGTGCGCGACCGGGGGATGAGGCGCGAGCTTTGGTGGTTCAGGCTTGACAGATTCGGGCTTCACGGGATCGGGCTTTGGCGTTTCCAGCTTGGGAGGTTCGGGTTTGGCGACTTCGGGTTTGGGAGAGAGAGCTTCGGCTTTGGGCAGTTCCGGCTCGGTGTGAACGGAAGGGGTATGAGCGGAGGGAGCGTCCGGGTTGACTCCGGCAGCCGCACGGCGAGCGTCCAATCCCTCAGCAAAATGGGCGCGAATTTTACCCGCTAGATCGGGTTCAATCGCGCTCGAGTGAGTCTTCTTATCGGCGACGCCGAACTCGCCCAACGACTCGACGATGGTGCGGGAGGGCACCTCGAGTTCGCGCGCGAGTTCATTTATACGAATCGTACTCATAGCAACGCGGGGTTATTGTTTACCCGCTCTCACTGTCCTCTCGCCATCGCTGGCAACGCCGGCCACCCTAATCCCGAATCTAGCTAATCGGTTTTGTTTCAGCGTTTTTTATGGTAGCAGATTCATCTTGTAACGCTTCAATCGTTTCTAATTTCGCCGGATGGGCCTGAGTTGCGGCCTCCGTTGGAAGTGCTTGCTCAGTGACATCATGCGCCACGGGAGACACCGCATCCGGCACGGCATCGACTACCGTTTCTGGCACTGCATCTGACACTGCATCTGACACTACTTCCGCCGCCACTGGCTCAGTAACCGGCTCAGTAATTGGCTCAGTGGCCAGTTCGGCATCCGGCCCCGGTAACTCTGGCTCTGGCTCGGGCTCCGGTGCCTGATCGTACTGGCTATAATAGCCATTCACAGCCATCCCGATCTTCTCGAGACCTTCCTGATCGACGCCCTCAATGGCCAGCAACTCTTCGGGCGTCATTGACCCCAGGCGTTCCACGGTCGGCACGCCACTGGCCATCAACTTCTCCACGAGCCCCTCGGTGAGCCCATGATCCAGCAGCACCGAAATGGGCGCGCCTGAAATCGTAATGGCATTGAGCGCGCTTTCCGCTTCTTGCCGCTTTTCTTCCTCGCTCTTGATGTCGATCTTCCATCCGAGCAATTTTGCAGCCAAACGGACATTTTGCCCGCGCTTGCCAATCGCCAGCGACAACTGCGTGTCGTCCACGATCACTTCCATCTGCTTGTTTTCGACGTCAACCAGATTCACCCGGCTGATTTTGGCCGGGCTCAAAGCGTGGGTCGCAAACGACACCGGCTCTTCGGTGTACTCGATAATGTCGATCTTCTCGCCGCGCAACTCGCGAATAATCGATTGCACGCGCATGCCCTTCATGCCCACGCAAGCGCCCACCGCGTCCACATCGCGATCACGGGATTGCACCGCAATCTTGGTCCGTTCGCCCGCTTCCCGCGCACAGGCGCGGATGACGACCGTCCCGTCGTAGATTTCCGGCACTTCCTGCTCAAACAGACGCTGCACCAGGCTGGCATCGGCCCGCGAAATTAGCACGCCGGCATTCTTACCCGTCTTGTCGACGGCCTTGATCACGGCGCGCATACGCTCACCTACCGAAAAGCTTTCCAGGCGCGACTGTTCTTTCTTCGGAATGCGCGCTTCGGTTTTACCCATGTCGACGACGAGGTCAGGGCCCTCGATGCGCTTCACGACACAGTTCACCAACTCGCCGACGCGATCGGCGAACTCGACATAGACGTTTTCGCGCTCTGCCTCGCGCACTTTTTGCAGGATCACCTGCTTGGCCATCTGCGCCGCAATGCGCCCGAGCGCTTCGGTGGGCTTGGCGATGCGAATCACCGTGCCGACGGCCGCATTTTTGTCGAGTTTCAGGCCCTGTTCCAGGGTGACTTCGTTGAGCGTGTCTTCCACCGTCTCGACGACCTTCTTCAGCAGAAAAATATGCACCGCGCCGGTCTTCTGGTCAAACTCGGCTTCCAATTCTTCGTTGGTTTTAAAGTGTTTCTTCGCCGCCAGCACCATGGCATCCTTCACCGCATCCAGGATGATCTGGCGGTCGATGCCCTTCTCTTTGCTCAATATTTCGATTGACTGATAAATGCTGGCCATAGGTTTGCCCTCACGAATTCACAAGTTGCCTTTTCGATGGAGAACCCCGTTGCAACGGGGTAGAGCCGGAAGGAAGGGCGCTAGGCCCGGACGCGTCCGATGCGCCCGATGGTCGGGATAAGTCGTTGATTTTGCAGGATAATCAACTGGTTTCTGAATCCTTAATCCTCAGCTCGAATCTGGAGCGCAGCCAATAAAAAAGCCGGCTTGCGCCGACTCCACTGGGCATCGCTCTTTTTACAGTATACATGACAGTGTACATAGGAGGGTAGATTGAGTCTTGTCTCATACAACTTGAGCCTGGAGAAAGAGAGAAGAGAAAGGGCGCAAGCTGGGGATTGATCATCAGCATTGCAAGCGGGCGAGAAGTTGAGCCTGGAACAGATCCGGGCGTTACGGGAAGCGAGCCAGGAGGTGCGCTTTGGTGGGCACAGCCGGGCGCAGATGACGCGGCTGATCGGCAAGTATGTGGCTACCGGCGATGGGCCGGGTCGACTTCCGGGGCGACGGTCTGCCCCTACCTCGCCCCTTCAGGCATCCTTCAATGAGAAAATTCTCTGCTCTGCCTCTCCATCAATCCTCCTGCTTCCACTTTCAGCCGCCATCCCCGCCCAGCGTCCAAATTCGCCACGCCACGCTTACCCCTACTCGGGGCCAGTCCACCAGGAGTGGCCCCATTGGCCTTCAATCCAGCCGCCGGAGGCTCATTAGCTCGGCTTATCTCCGGCCAATGAGGATGGCGATGATGGTGTTGCTGGTGCCATCCTGGATGGCCGAGATCGGGGTGGCGGGGGTGCCCAAAGCGGTGGATAGCTGGGCGCTGGTGACGGTGGAGAGGAGACGATCGGCACTGGGAACGCCGAAGCCGAACTGCCCAAAGCCGCCCCCAAAGCCGCCAAACTGGCCCCCGCAGGTATTGAAACCGAAGGGAACGCTCTGGCAGCCGAAGCCACCTCCGAAGCCACCACCCCCGAAGCCGATCGGCCGGTTGCCGGTGGCAGTGGACTTCGCCCAACTGCCATCTTCATTGCCGGCCACGCTCACCGTGAGCCCGGGAGTGATTTGACGGCGAGTGGGGAAGGCAAAGGAAAAGGGCTTCGTGGCCGGGGTCTGCGGACTGATGCTGATCTTGTGCAGGCCGCACCACCAAAGGGGCTCGCCGGTTGTGGGAAGCCGCTCCTCATCAATCGCCTGACGCTCCACGGTCACTGCGGTCTGGGCCCGAACCGCGCCTTCGGGGGCGAAGAACAGTACGCCACTTTTCCCGATGAGGACCGGAACGTTTTCGCCTTTGTCGTTCAGTGTGCCGCGCTGATCGAAGGTCACTGTGCCGGTGGCCTCGAAGGCGACGAGCGGCGTGTTCTTGCCGGGATATTCGATCAGTCCGGTTACTGGCCCCAGGTAGGAGACGGCGGCCGAAGGTTCGGCGATCACGAGGCCGGCACCATCGGGCTTAGCGCGAAAAGTAAAAGGGCCGACAAGGCGGTCAGCGGCAATTTCCTTAAGCCTCCAGACCACGGAATTGTCGCGAACCCCCTCAAAAATAACGCCCGCCGGGATGTCGACACTCTCCATAAAACGCGTGCCCAGCGGCACGGTCTCCCCGATGGCCACCTCGGTGATGGTCTCGGCGCCGGTGGCGACGTAGACGCTGTAGAGGACGGTGCCGTCGGCGTCGTACTGTCCTGAGGTGCGGACTACGGCGAGAGGAGTGTCGGCAGCAGAGAGCGTGAGCGCGATCAGGAGGAGCAGGGCGGTTGGGGTGATTCGCATGAGTTGAGTGTACGGCGATGGGCGGCGGGAGTCCTCAGAAAGAGATCAGAAAGTTGTCAAAATCTTGGACGTTGCGCACTCCGAGCGAACTGGGCCTACGGGATTTCCAGGATTTCCACTGCCGGGCGCTTCGCGAGCGCTCGGCGTCAGACGCTAAGTTTGTTGGCGATTTCCTTTGACAATTTCGGCCTCACGTTCGCTTCTTTGGCAAATTCCTTCCAGCGCGATACGGCATCTTGTACCCTGGCGAGAATGGCGGGAGCGAGGCGGAGCTCGTGTTTCTTACCCAAAGTCCGCAGTTGGAGGGCTCCGGGGTTCTGGCCTTCGCCCATCGCCATCGTGCTGTGTTCCCCCGCCGGGCCGTAGGAGTAGGTGAGATCATAGCCGGGCGAGAAGACCCAGGCGTGGTGGTCGTTCAAGAGAAACGAGAAGTTCTTGGAGTGGTCATCACGGTTGTGCGCCAATACGTTGAAACAGGCCAGCGCATAGGCTTTTTCGACTTCAACGACGTTTTTCGTCAAGACCAGCACCGCGCGCAACACCGTGTCGTAGTCGAGGCTGGGATGGCGGTGATCGGCATGGAGGAGTCCTGCCAGGCTGTGCATATGAATGCGCTCATCGCGCCGGCGGTCAAATCTCCGGGTGCCGAAGTAGCTTTGCTTTTTGGTGCGGAACAGGTGCGTTTCCGTCATGTCGACGCCGGCCGCCCGGGCCATCAGACTATACGCGTATTCAATTGCGCCGATGCCGGGCGGGTCCTGTGACGAGGAGAATTTGATCAACCAGTGTTCGAACCCTGGTTCTAACTTGCGCGCGCCGTGAATGATGCTCGTTTTATCGGCGCTCACCTGCGCCACGATCTTGGGCCGTGCTCCGCCGGACGATCCGTTCAGCCGTAGCAGGTCCTCGAAGACCTCGTCGCTTTCGCCCGCCAATACGATCGCGGACTCCCCGGCCAGGTGGTCCAGCGCGAGCGGCGCATCATCGGTTGCCGGGTCGCTGCGATCCGGCTCGTAGCTCAAGGCCCCCATCCCATTCCGGCCGACGTAAGAGAGCCGATCGAGAGCGTTCAACTCGCGCCGGTTGATTCCGTGCTTCTCCACGGTACGGTCGAGCAACAAGCGCCCCCAACCATCGGGCAGGCTGTCATTGAATACGCCGAAGAGACCATCGAAGACGTTGTCGGGACAGATGGACACCCCGGGCCTTAAGGGCAGTTGGAATGGGGAGATCTCGATGGCGGAGTCGAGGAAAGCGGGGTCGTATTCGAAGAGCATCTGCCGGTCGCGGATCGCCAATCGCCCGGCTTTGCGGCGTTTCCCATGATCCAGAAAGACGGTCAGCAGGGTGGTGGGGCTGTAAGTCATTTGATCTGGCCCTTGGTGCGCCGTTTGGGCTCTGCCAGAATCGAGTCTAAGGATTTGCCCGTCAGATTGTGTCGATCACCGGTACCGAGCTGATCGAAATCAACTAGAAAATCGAGGACGAGGGCTAGTTTAAGGAGTGCGTTGAGGCCGATAAGACCGGTCCGTTCGAAGCGCTTCAGCGAGCCCCAGCTTACGCCGGCGCGTGCGGCCAGCCCTTCCTGGCTCAGGTTCAAGGCCAAGCGCCGCGCCTTGAACCGGGCGGCCAACTCATCTTGTACATCCTGCGGCGTCTTGAGCCCAATAGACATCCTGTTATCTATTATAGGCTATTTATGCCTTCTGTGGATAACATTTTAACCATTGAACATCAAAAGATCCCGGCAATCCGCAGCATCCACGGAACCAGGAATATCGCGATTGCGCCGAAGACGATTCGCTTGGGGACGGAGAAGTTTGGCATATCTGGTTTCGTCATGACTATTCCTCAGCACGCCAGCTTCCATCGGAAAGACCGGCCTACACTGAAAGAACGAATGCCCGCCAGCCCAACCGCCACCCACCAGCCTGAAAAGACGATCTTCCACGTCCTGATCGCCATCAGCTTTTGCCACCTCCTCAACGACCTTGTCCAGTCCCTCATCCCCGCCCTCTATCCCATCCTCAAAGAATCCTTCCACCTCGACTTCGGCCAACTCGGGCTCATCTCGCTCACCTTCCAGTGCACGGCGTCGCTGCTGCAACCGGTCGTCGGCCTTTATACTGACCGCCGTCCGCTGCCGTATTCGCTCCCCATCGGGATGACCTTTACCCTCGGCGGATTGCTGCTGCTCTCCGCCGCGAGCACCTACCCCATGCTGCTTCTCTCGGCCGGCCTGGTCGGGCTGGGCTCCGCCGTCTTCCATCCGGAATCCTCCCGCGTCGCGCGGATGGCTTCGGGGGGGCAGCATGGCATGGCCCAGTCGCTGTTTCAGGTGGGCGGAAATTTCGGGTCGTCGCTGGGGCCATTGCTGGCGGCGTTCATCGTCGTGCCCCGCGGCCAGTCGAGCATCGCTTGGTTTTCTGGAGTCGCGCTGCTCGGGATCTTCATTCTGACGGGGGTCGGCCGCTGGTACCGGGATCATACCGCCGCGCGGGCGAAGGCACAGATGCCTCGCAACACCGCCCCCACTCTCTCAAAAGGAAAAATCGCCCGCGCGCTGGCAATCCTCATCGCGCTCATCTTCTCGAAATATTTCTACATGGCCAGCATCGGCAGTTATTACACCTTTTACCTGATGCGGCAATTCGGTGTCTCGGTGCAGAGCGCACAAATCCACCTGTTCGTCTTCTTAGGATCCGTGGCCGCCGGCACCATCATCGGCGGACCCGTCGGCGACCGCATCGGCCGCAAGGCAGTCATCTGGGTTTCGATCTTTGGCGTGCTGCCGTTCACGCTGGCGCTGCCCTACGCGAACCTATTCTGGACGGGACTGCTGGTGGTCCCTATCGGCTTAATCCTGGCCTCGGCCTTCTCGGCCATTCTGGTTTATGCACAAGAGCTGTTGCCGGGCCGCGTCGGGCTCATCTCCGGCCTCTTTTTCGGCTTCGCCTTCGGCATGGGCGGCATCGGAGCTGCGGTGCTCGGCCATCTCGCGGACCGCACCAGCATCGACTACGTCTACCGGCTTTGCTCCTACTTGCCCGCCATTGGGATCCTGGCTTATTTTCTGCCGAATGTAGAAAAGCCCCCAGCCCGCTCCACACGAGTCTAGGAAACTATGCCTTGACCGGATCGGCCTTGTCGGGATTAATCCCCAGTTCCTTCAGCGCGGCAGCCGCGCGTGACTTGTCGAACTTGCCTTGGCTCGCCAATTGCGACAATGCCGCTGCCGCGATCGACTCGGCGTCCACCTCGAAGTGACGACGCAGGTGCTCGCGATTCTCGCTCCGGCCGAAGCCATCCGTGCCCAGCGCTGTCAGCCGTCCACCGAGCCACGGCGAAAGCTGATCGGCCACCACCTTCATATAATCGGAAGCGGCAATGATCGGGCCTTCGGTGGCGGCCATAATCTGCTGGATATAGGGTTGCGACGGAGCGTCGGCCGGATGCAGCCGGTTGCGACGCTCCACGGCCACGGCGTCGCGCCGCAGTTCGTTGTAACTGGTGACACTCCACACGTCGGCGGCGATGCTGAACTTCTCTCGCAGAATCTCTTGCGCGCGGATCGCTTCGTTCAAGATGGCACCACTGCCCCACAGTTGAACTACCGCTTTCTCTGCCGTCCGCACTTTGTAGATGCCCTTGAGAATACCGTCGGCCATCGCCGCGCGACCCTCAGCCGGCATCGCCGGTTGCGCATAATTCTCGTTACAAACCGTGACGTAGTAGAAGACGTCCTCGCCGCCTTGATACATGCGCCGGATGCCGTCCTGAATGATCACGGCCAGTTCGTAAGCGAAAGCCGGATCGTAAGTGAGGCAGTTCGGCACGCATCCGAACAGCACGTGGCTATGGCCATCCTGATGCTGCAAGCCCTCGCCCAGCAGCGTCGTGCGGCCTGCCGTGCCGCCCATCATAAAGCCCTTGCCGCGCGAATCGCCGAAGGCCCAAACCTGGTCGCCCACGCGCTGGTAGCCGAACATCGAATAGTAAATGTAGAAGGGCAGCATCGGCACGCCGAGGTTGGCGTAAGCCGTACCGGCGGCGGTGAAGCTGGCCATGGAGCCCGCTTCGGTAATGCCCTCTTCCAGAATCTGCCCGTCGCGCGCCTCTTTGTAATAGAGGAACATATCGCTATCGACCGGCTTATAAAGCTGGCCGCCGCTGGCGTAAATGCCATTCGCCCGGAACAAGCTGTCCATGCCGAAAGTCCGCGCTTCGTCCGGAATAATGGGTACCACATACTTGCCCCACTGCGGATCCTTCAGCAGCGACTTCAACACGCCGACAAAGGCGGCCGTCGTCGACGCGGGCCGTCCCGCCGAGCCATCGATCGATTCTTTGAAGATATCCAGCGCCGGCGCGGTCATGTGCAACGGCTTCACTTCGCGGCGCGGCACAAAGCCGCCCAGTTCCTCGCGGCGTTGGCGGATGTACTTACCTTCCAGCGAGTCCGGTTCCGGACGATAGAAGGAGAGGGTATCCACCGTCGATTCGGGAATGGGAATATGGAAGCGCGTGCGGAACTTCTGCAGATCTTCTTCGGTTAACTTCTTCTGGCTGTGGGTGACGTTAAGGCCTTCACCGGCTCCGAGCCCATAACCCTTAATCGTCTTGGCCAGCACCACGGTGGGCTTGCCCTTGGTTTCCATGGCCAGCTTGAATGCCTGATACACCTTCAGCGGATCGTGCCCGCCGCGGTCGAGCTTGATGATCTCCTCGTCGCTCATGCCCTCAATCAGCGCGAGCGTCTCGGGATACCGGCCGAAAAATTCCTTGCGGATATACTCCGCGCCCCGGACTTTGAAGGCTTGATATTCGCCGTCCAGGCACTCTTCCATGCGCTTCAGCAGCATGCCGCTGGTGTCATTCCGCAGTAAGCGATCCCAACTGGAGCCCCAGATTACCTTGATCACATGCCAGCCAGCGCCGCGGAATGCGGCTTCGAGTTCCTGAATGATCTTGCCGTTGCCGCGCACTGGTCCGTCCAGCCGCTGCAAGTTACAGTTCACGACAAAAATCAAATTATCGAGCTTCTCGCGCGAAGCCAAAGTCAGTGCGCCCAGCGATTCCGGCTCGTCCGTCTCGCCGTCGCCCAGAAAGGCCCACACTTTGCGTCCCGTGATAGGGATCAGCGAGCGATTTTCCAGGTAGCGCAGGAAGCGCGCATGATAGATGGAGTTAATGGGGCCCAGTCCCATCGACACCGTGGGGAACTGCCAGAAGTCCGGCATCAGCCACGGGTGGGGATAGCTGCTGAGTCCGGGGGTGTCGCGCAACTCATGCCGAAAGTTCTTGAGGTGTTCCTCAGAAAGGCGGCCTTCAACGAACGCGCGCGCATAGACGCCGGGTGACGCATGGCCCTGAAAATAGATCATGTCCCCCGGCTGGTCGCCATAGGAACCGCGGAAGAAATGATTAAAGGCGACCTCCATGAAGGTCGCCTGCGAGGCATACGTCGAAATGTGGCCGCCGATATTGGGGTCGTACTTATTAGCCCGTACGACGGTCGCCATCGCATTCCAGCGAATGATTGACTTGACGCGGCGTTCAATTTCGCGATCGCCAGGATAGGGCACTTCGGCCGACACCGGAATCGTATTCAAATACGGCGTATTGAATCGTTGGCCGGAACCGATGCCACGGTTCGTCGCCCGGTCAAGCAAAAGAGTCAATAACTGATTGGCGCGTTCGGTTCCGCCGGCTTCGAGCACTTCGTCAAATGCTTCCAGCCATTCGGACGTTTCCTGCGGATTGGTGTCCACCAGGACTTCAATGGGGGTCTTAGTTTCGATCATGTCGAGTACACTTCATATCCTATCGCGCTTGCCCTCCTCACGAGCGGCGACCGGCCGGCCTCGATCATCGAATTCTCAACTGGACCCGATAAACGCGCTTATACCGCTGTCTATTTCTTCGCCTTTCGTTTGCCCTTCACGCGCGGATCTTTCCACGCCGTCAAGCTGATCTCGATTTGCGCTGTACCCACCAATTTATTCACGGCCACGGTGGCGCGCACCGGCCGCGGCTCCGGGAAGAACGGGATGTAGACCGCGTTCATGCGCGGGAACAAGGCGATATCCGTCAAATAGACAGTGACGCTCACCGCGTCCTTGTAGTCGTAGCCCGCCTCCTTCAGGATGACACCGATATTCTCTAAGGTCAGCTTCACTTCGTCTTCGAACGTGGCGGCCATCTTGGCGGTCTTTAGGTCTTGCCCAATCTGGCCCGCCACATAGAGGGTACCGTTGGCGACGATGCCGGGGGAGAATGGCCGGCCTGGCGCAAACTCCTTAGGCTGAACGAGTTGCTTCTCCGCAGCTGGCAAAGTAGCCAAACTAAAGAGGAGGAGGGTAAGCAGAGTACTGGTGCGGAACATAGGGAAGATGATACCCGGTTCCAGTCTCGCGTACCAGCTTAAATTGGGCCATTGATTCCATTGTTTGCATTCCACTCGCACCGCAGACTGAATAAGAACAGGAGCGAAAGAGAACCACAATGTTTCCCGGAGCTATGATGACCACCAACCGCATTGAGAACGACCGGCGTCAGTCGGATCGTTTTCCCATCGAGCGCGAAGTCCGCTATAAGGTGCTCAGCAAGCGCACCAGCGAAGATGCTGGTGAGGGCAAAACGCTGAATATGAGTAGCGCGGGGGTCCTGTTCACTTCTGTTCAACTGCTGGTTCCTGGCAAGCGGATGGAGTTGTCCATCACCTGGCCTGCCCAACTCAATAACAAATGCGCCTTACGCCTGGTCGCCCGCGGACGTGTCGTCCGCAGCCAAAATGGCACCGCCGCCATCGAGATTCAACAGTACGAGTTCCGTACCTCAGCGCTCCCCGTGGCTGCCGCTGCCGCAGCCGGGGCCGCGCGCTAACACTTTCCGTCCTTTCTTGTATTTTCGACTCCTCACTCTCTCCTCATTGAGAATCCTCCGCGATTTGCGGGCGGGCATGGCTACGGCTGTGCCCGTTTTTTTTGGCCCCCACCGCCCGCTTCGTTGTATCCTCAACTCGAAAGGGAGCGAGCATTGGCGCAAATTGTAAATTCCTGGTGCGTATTGGCGGTCTGCGATCTTGAGGTGTCGACCCGTTACTATATGGACATTCTTGGCTTCCGAAAGGAGCCGATCGACGCCCACGGTTGGAGCTTCCTGTCGCGCGATAGTTTCCGGGTGATGCTGGGTGAGTGCGTGGACGAGCGGCCAGCGGGCGAACTGGGAAATCACTCCTATTTCGCGTATTGGAATGTTGTGGGCGTGGATGAGCTTTTCAAAGAGTTCATGGCGAAGGGAGCGATGATTTCATCGCCGCCAACTAACAAACCATGGGGCCTGAGAGAATTCGGTCTGCGTACTCCGGACGGCCACAGAATTGTGTGCGGCGAGCCGCTCTGAGAATTCTGTCCAGACATGCCACCGTCTTGACGGCGGCCCATGTCCCTTTGCAGCTCGATTGAACATTTTTGGTAAAAATGTTCTACGGGTTGTGGCCCGGCCGCTAGTGCTCTGACCGTGTGATCGTTGCTTCCGGCCTTCCGCAGGAACCGGTTACTCTCCATGAGGCATACTCGCAAGTTCTTTATATTCAGTAAAACTGGAAAAGCGCTCGAGCCGCGACCGGAGGGAGCGGGCCGCGACAAAGTTGGCCAACCATTTTCGGGAAACTCAAGTCGTGGCCCGCTTCCTCCGGTCGCGGCTCGATTTGTGCCTCACTCCAATCATGACGCGACCCGCCCGTCGTTGACTTCGTGCGCGGCGGAGCGGTTCTGTTAGCCAACGCACGAGTAACTGGCTCTTGGCGTAGGGAGCGAGCCAAACGAACTCTTCATTCGGTCTTCTGTGGGAAGCGCTTAAGTTAGCGCTGATAACAAGTCCTTCCCGGTTGCCACCTCCCTGCAGCCAGGGGCCTCGAAAAATATGTACTTGCCTGTCGCCGGCTGGCCGATCCCCATCGGCCCGCCCCTATATAATCAAAGTCGAACCATGAAGAAGCGATACGTCTTCGGGCTGGGCGTCTTGACGCTGATGATCCTCTCCACCTTAGTGGTGTGGCAAGGCTCCTTTAGCGTGGACTATGCGCCCGAAGGCTCCGCGCAAATCTTTCTCTTCTGGGCCGTCTCGACGCTCGTCTTTTTGATGACCGTTACCCTGGGCTTCATGCTCTTCCGGCAGGGTCTCAAACTCTACATCGAGCGGCAGAGCAATCAGGAAGGCTCAAGGCTGCGCACCAAGCTGGTGGTCGGCGCGCTGGCGCTCAGCTTCCTGCCGGTCGTGTTTCTGGTGGTCTTCAGTATCCAAGTACTCAATCGCAACCTGGATAAGTGGTTCAGCCGGCCCGCGATGCAGGTGCGGGAGAGCCTGATCGACATTGGCTTAGGCATCAAGCAGGAGACCCAACGGCGCTTGGACGTCCTGGCGAAGTATGGCGCGCTGAAACTCGCCACCACTTACACCGCCTTCGATGGCGCGATTTGCCGGGAGCTCGAAGTCGATGCCGCCTGGATTGAAACCGGCGAGGAACGCGTCGCGTTGTGCGAAAGCCAACCCAAAACCCGCGATTCGATGACCAGCAGCTTCCCCATCGACGGCCGCCGCAAACTTGTCCTCGAAGCCCGCATGCCCATTGACCTGCGGCAAACCGAATCCGAGATCAGTGCTGCCGTCAAACAGTACAACGATCTCTCCCTGCACAAGCGTGAGTTTCGCGACTTCTACATCATGCTGCTGTTGCTCATCACGCTCTTCATTCTCTTCTTCGCCACCTGGGTGGCGCTGCTGCTGGCGCGGCATTTAAGCGTGCCAATTTCGGCGCTGCTGGAAGGCGCGCAACAGGTCCGGGCCGGCAATCTGGGTTATCGCGTCAGCGTGAAAGCGGTGGACGAGTTGGCCACCCTCGTCCGGGCCTTTAACGAAATGACGCAGGCTCTCGAAGCCAACGACCGCGAACTCGAGCGCCGCCGCCGCTTCACCGAAGCGATTCTCGAAAGTATTCCCACCGGCGTCATCTCCCTCTCGCCGGAAGGCAAGTTGCTGCGCGTGAATCCGGCCCTTAAACTGATTTTTCCGCCCGACCGGGTGGCCAAGGCCTTGATGCTGGAAGATCTGTTCCCGGCCGAAGACGCGGCGGAGATCCACTATCTGATGAAGCGCGCACGCCGCACCGGCCTCGCCAGCCGCCAAATGGAGATGACGCGCGATGGCCGCACGCTCAATTTGGCTGTCACCGTCACCGCGCTGGAGGCCGCGCATCAGCATGGCTACGTCCTGGTGATCGAAGATACCAGCGAGCTTCTGCAGGCCCAGCGCACCGCTGCGTGGCGCGAAGTGGCCCGCCGCGTGGCGCACGAAATTAAGAATCCGCTCACGCCAATTTCGCTCTCCGCCGATCGCATCGCCCGCCAGTTGGAACGCCACCCCGCCCCGCCCGAATTGCAGCGTGTGTTGCGCGAATGCTCCAGCGTCATCACCAGCGAAGTGGAGAGCGTCCGGGCCCTGGTGGATGAATTTTCGCAGTTCGCCCGCTTCCCCACCGCCCAACGCCGTCCGGCGGACCTCAACGAAATTGTGGACAACGGCTTGGCCGTCTTCCAAGGGCGTCTCTCCGGCATCGAAGTCGTCAAGGACCTCACCCCCGGCCTGCCCACCCTGCAACTCGACGCCGAGCAAGTGAAGCGGGTCGTCGTCAATCTGGTGGACAATGCTGCGGAGGCCATGCACGATCTGCCCTTGCGCCGCCTGCTGGTGACGACGTCCTGGGCCTCCCCCGACGCCATCGAGTTAACCATCAGCGATACCGGTTGCGGCATCTCTCCCGAGGATCGCGAAAAGCTTTTTCTGCCCTATTTTTCCACCAAAGACCGCGGCACAGGCTTGGGTTTATCCATCGTCAATCATGTCCTGCTGGAGCATGGCGCCACCATCCGGGTGGAAGATAACCACCCGGCCGGAGCGCGCTTTGTCATCGAGTTTCCGGTGGCCGTGCCCCTGCTTCAGGAGGTTGCTTGAAACGCGCGCGCGTCCTGATCGTCGATGACGAGCCCGCCATCCGGCAGACGCTGGGCGCGGTGCTGGAAGACGAGGGCTATCAGGTCACCACGCTCGCCGCGGGCGAAGATTGTGTCGCCGAATTGGGCCGCCACGCTTACCACTTAGTGCTCCTCGATATCTGGTTGCCCGGTCTCGATGGTCTGGCGGTGCTCGAACTCATTCAGGAGCTGCCACTGAGTGACCGCCCACCCGTCGTGATGATTTCCGGCCACGGCAACATTGAAACCGCCGTGCGCGCCACCAAGCTCGGCGCGTTCGACTTTTTGGAAAAGCCACTTACCATCGACAAGGTCACCATCGCCGCTAAAAATGCCATCCAGCATCGCCGCCTCGAACAGGAACTCTACCGCCTGCAGGACCATGACCAGCCCTTGATCATCGGCGACAGCGTGCCCATGAAGGCTCTGCGCCAGCAGTTGGGCCTCATGGCCGGCACCAACGGGCGCGTGCTGATCTATGGCGAAAGCGGCGTCGGTAAAGAGTTAGTGGCGCACGCCATTCATGCGGTGAGCCTGCGCAGCAAACAGCCGTTTATTGAAGTGAATTGCGCGGCCATTCCAGAGGATCTGATCGAGAGCGAGTTATTTGGCCATCGCAAGGGCAGTTTTAGCGGCGCTCCGGAAGATAAGGTGGGCAAGTTCGAGCGCGCCGACGGCGGCACCCTTTTCCTCGATGAGGTGGGGGACATGAGTTTACGCACCCAAGCCAAGGTGCTGCGGGCGCTGGATGAGCAGCGATTCTCCGCGCTTGGGGCCGACGATAGCACCCAGGTGGACGTCCGCGTCGTCGCCTCCACCAATAAGAATTTAGAACACGAAATCGAACGCGGCAACTTCCGCGAAGATCTCTTCTACCGGCTCAACGTCATTCCGTTCCATGTGCCGCCGCTGCGCGACCGTCAGCGCGACATACCGCTGCTCGCCGACTATTTTCTGCGGGCCTTCACCAAGTCCTACGGCCGTAAGCCAAAAGAATTGACTCCCGAGGCCTACGGCGAACTCAACTCCTACCATTGGCCCGGCAACGTGCGCGAGCTCAAGAACGTGATGGAGCGCATCGTGATCATGAATCCGCAAACGCGCATCGATGCCCGCAACGTGCCACTGAACGTGCCCGGTGCCCGCCGCCCCGCCCCCGAGCGCTTCGCCAGTCTGCAAGAAGTACGGGAAAATGCCGAACGCGACTTTATCCTCCGGAAGCTCGAAGAGACCAAGGGCAACGTCACCCGCGCCGCGGAACAATTGGGGCTCGAACGCAGTAACTTATATCGCAAAATGAAAGCCCTCGGCATCGCTGCGAAGGAGTAAGCTATTGGCACTTAAATATGTTCGAACAAGCTCGTCGCGTCAGCGGTGGGGCGCTTAGGTGAAGTAACATCACCCGGCTAAGAAATCAAGCGGTCACGGTATGAATATGTTCTTATGGCAAGTCTGTGAGATCCCCTAAGCCGGCTTTTTCTTCAGTGAGGGCGGCCGGCGCGGCCCGGTTGGTGCCGCCGGGGGCAGCGGCTTCTCGACCTCTGCCGGCTGCGCCTCGGGCGCGACCGGCTTTGCTTCCAGAGGCATGCACGGCGCGAGCCCAATCGAGAACGAAGCCAGCGTCTGCCACTGCGCTCCTTGTCGCCGCTCCAGCCGGTAAGCGTTCAGCCGGCTGTCGGCCCGCAGGCGAAAGTCGCCATTCGGCACGGGAAGCTTGGCGCGCTTCGGCTGGATCAACTTACTGTTCACCTCCCGCAACGTCCAACTGGAGCCGCCGGTTTGGCTTTCGTAGAATTCAAATTTGGCTCGCGGATCGCCGGCCTTACTGCGGTCGACAATCAGGCCGCCATTGGACTTCGTCTCAAACCAGAACTGCTCAATGGTACCCACGCGCGCATCGTCATAAAGCCCCCGCCGGCGCCAGGTGCGGCCGCCGTCATTCGTAATCAGCAGAAACGGATCGCGCGGTAACTGCAGCATCACTTGGCCCGCCACCCAGCCGTTTTGAAAATCAATGAACTGCACCTGGTCGAGCACACCGCTCTTGATGCGCGCCAGGGGCTCCGTCCAGGTTTTGCCCAGGTCCTCGCTCATCAGCAGGACGGAGGCGAACGTCACTTCGCGATTGTGGATGTTACCCGTCAGGACGATGGTATTGCCCAGCACTTCATGGGCGGCCAACTCGAGGAACACTGGGCAAGGGTCCTCGCGCGTGCAGGTCAGCCCCAGGCTCTGAATGTCTTCCTCGCTGCATTGCTGCGGCAGCACGAGCGGCTGGCCGGCATATTCGAGCTTCATCGCGACCGGCACCGCCACTTTGGGGGGTTCCGGCTTCGGCATCTCAACCGGAGGGGCGGCGGGTATGACGAGCTGCGCGGCGAATGCCAAAATGAGCCAAGTCATCCCGTGTCTCCTCTAGGCCTTTAGACGCGCCAAACGTTCTTCCGCCGCCGCCAATGTCTCAAATTTCTTGCAGAAACAGAAGCGAATCAGCTGGCTGCCTAGCTCCGCGTTCTCAAAGAAGCTGGACCCCGGCACCGCCGCCACGCCAATATTCTCCACCAAATGCGCGGCAAAAGCTTGGTCATTAGCGAAGCCGAAAGCCGAGATATCGGCCATCACATAGTAAGCGCCGCGCGGCACAAAGGGCCGGAAGCCGGTGCGAGTCAGCATGGCCACGATCGCGTCGCGCCGCTGCTGATAGTCGGTGGAGAGATGCGCGTAGTAATCGTCGGGCAGGGCCAGCGCATGCACCCCGGCTTGCTGCAAGGGCGTCGCGGCCCCCACCGTCAAAAAGTCATGCACCTTGCGGATGCTCGCCGTCAGGTCCGGCGAAGCGATCACCCAGCCCACTCGCCAGCCGGTCACCGAGTAAGTCTTCGACATCGAGTTGATCAGCACCGACCGGTGGCGCATGTGGGGCAACGTGATCGGCGGGAGATGCGTGGCACCGTCAAAGAGAATGTGCTCGTAAATCTCGTCGGTGATGGCGAGGCAATCGTGCTCTTCGCAAAGCGCGGCGATCAGTTCCAGTTCCGCGCGCTCAAACACTTTGCCCGTCGGGTTATTGGGCGAATTGATAATGATCGCCTTGGTGCGCGAGTTGAAGGCTTGCCGCAGTTCATCGGGGTCGAAGGTCCAGGTGGGCGCGCGCAGTGAGACGATGCGCCGGGTGGCACCGCACAGCAGCGTATCCGGGTGATAGTTTTCGTAATAAGGCTCGAAGACGATCACTTCGTCGCCCGGATTGGTGACGGCCAGCAGCGTGGCGATCATGCCTTCGGTCGCGCCACAGCAGACCGTAATTTCGCGTTCCGGCTCCAGTTCCAGGCCGTGCCAGCGGCGGTATTTGTCCGCGATGGCTTGGCGGAAATTCTTCGCGCCCCAGGTGATGGAGTATTGGTTCTGATCGTCGTTAATGGCGCGGCAGGCGGCCTCTTTGATGTCCGCCGGCGCGGCAAAGTCCGGAAAGCCTTGCGCCAGATTCACGGCCCCGTGGATCTGGGCCAGTCGCGTCATCTCGCGAATCACTGACTCGGTAAAGCTCACCGTGCGGCTCGCCTCGAAGCGTGGGCGGCGGCCGGTAATCAGACTGGGGCGGACGGAAGACTTAGCCGTCAAAACTTCCATCTTACGAGCTTATCGTTTCTTGCGGGCCGAACTCTTGCCCCGCGCCGCTACCTTGACGATCGGCCTGGCCGGCCCAATAAATGCCACCGGCGCGCCCGCCACCGGCATGGGCGTCGTGGCCCCCGGGCGCGTCGAGTAAAGCCGGCGGTAGAAGTCGGCGTTGCGTAGCACCACCTGCACGTAGTTCCGGGTTTCGTCAAAAGGAATGCTCTCCACAAATTCGGCCGGCTCGCGATACTCAAACCACGTGCGCCACTTATCCACGCGCCCCTTGCCGGCGTTGTAAGCCGCCAGCATATACTCCCAGTTCTGGTCGAGCTGATTGAGCATCATGCGCATGTAGAAGGTGCCCAGATTCAGGTTCGTTTCGGGCATGGAGAGCATGCCGATGCTGAAGCGGCCCAGGCCCATCTTACCGGCCAGCCAACTGCCGGTGCCGGGCATCACTTGCGTTAATCCGCGGGCATTGCTGCGGGAGATGGCGCCGGCGTCGAACTCGCTCTCCTGCCGGATCAGCCCGGCGACGATGAACGGGTCAAGGTCGCGTTCGCGCGCCAACTGCTCCAGATTATTGCGCCAGGGCAGCGGATAGGCCATCTGCCAGAAGGCGAACGGCGCGGCTTCGAGCGGCGTGGCAAAGTAGGCCGGATACAGCGATTTCACAAGGCGGATGCCGCGCTCCGGTGCGCCGCGCCGCTGGGCGAACTTAGCCATCAACATGGCTGTCACATGCGGCTGTTCCCGCAGACCGCCGCGTAACTCCAGCTCAGCGTATTCGTCGAGCGCCACTTCGGCCAGTAAGCTCGCGCGTTCCTCACGGGCTTTGGCGGCCGGCGAAAGCGCATAGTCGGCCGCTGCCGCCACGGCCGGCCACTTCAGCGTATTCAGTTCGGCCACCCACTTGGGTGCGGCCACCGCCGCCGCGATGCTCGCGTCCTCCAACCGGCGGCGGCATAGCATGGCGTAGTAGTGATTAGGAAACGTCCGGCTGGCATGCTCATACAGCGCGCGGGCGGTCGCCGGATCGCCATTGTTTTCGGCGAGCCGGCCCGAGAAGTAAAGCGCGGCGCTGGCATGCGGCGAGTCAGGATAGCGACGCCAGTGTTCGCTCAGGCGGACAAAGGCATCCGAGTGGCGGTTCAGCAAATCACTAAAGGCCGCCTTCCAGTTACAACGCACCGAGAACGGGCTGCACGCATGGAAGATCGGCTCGGCGCGCGCCTGCTGATTGCTGTTGTAGTAAAAATCGCCCGCCGAAGCCATCGCTTCGCCGCGATGGGGCGAGGACGGAAAGCGCTCCGAAATTTCGGCGACTAACGAGTCGATCTCCGCCGGCTTTTCAAGACGCCGGCTAATGTTCACCAGAATCGCCAGGCGTTCGGCTTCGTTGTCGGGCGAATCCAGCCGCAAGTTGCGGAGATGAGCGTAAGCGGCAGGATTGTTGCGCGCCTGAAAGTCCGCGTAGCCGATCCGCAGACTGGCCCACTCCTTTTCGCGGCCGGCGAGCTGCGGCAGGACACTTTCCAGTGCCCGCGCGCCCCGGCTGGGGTCACCCGTATCGATGAGCCGCTTAGCGCGTTCAAACAGTTCGGCGGTGGTGCCGAACGATTCGCCCATCCGCCCGAGCGCCTTTTCGGCTTCGGCGGCTTCATTCGAACGCGGATACAGCTGAAAAATGCGGCGATAGGCGATGGCCGTTCGCGCCGGATCGCCGGCCAACTCGCCCGCTTCCGCCAACAGCCGGTCGGCCGCCGGTTGCGGCGCTTTCGTGCGCTGCGCTTCCAGGATGCGCATGGCTGCGGCGTAGTCAGAGAGGTGCAGATAAGCCCGTGTGGCCAGCAAAATCGCGCGCGGAGCCACCGGCGAATCACTCTTGGCCAGCGCTTCGGCACCTTTTGCCGCTTCGGCGAATAACTCTGCTTCATACTGCGAGTTGGCGATCAGGTAAGTGATGTAATCGCGCAGACGGGGCAGGCGCGGCAATGCCAGCGTAAATTGCTCGATCGCTTCCAGCGGTGTGGCACTGACGACGCCCGCCGCGAGCCGCGCCAACGCCCCCGTCTGGTCCAGCGGATGTTGAGCCGCGAGAGTCAGCAGCGCCGCCCGTTTCGATTTGCCTTCGCGCGCCAACTGCTCCACGGGGCTGCTGGTTTGCCCCAGTAAGAGGCCCCCGAAAAAGGCGAAAAACGCGATGCGCCACATGCCTTCAGTATCTCAGGTAGTCGGCACTTTCAGGCCCGCGTCGACCACGATCTGGCGCGCACGCTCCAGGTCCGCCGGCCGCACGTAAATAAACGCGCCCTTGCGAAGCGTCTGAAAGATAAAGCCGCCGCGGTATTCTTCCAGCTCAACGGCATAGTCGATCTCCGCGGCCGTCAATAAATCTTCCAGTTGCAGAGCCTCGCGCAGTTTCTTGGCAATGAAGATCAGGTCGAGTTCCTCGTCGCCAAAAAACTCCGGCTCTTGCTTCATGCGTCGTCCCTTTCACCCAACGCGCTTGGCGAAGGCGGCGTAAGCGTCATCCCCCAGATACTTGATAAAGTCCGTGGCCACCGATTCCATGTTGTGCAACATCTTCGGATTGCCGAAAGTCACGCGGGCCTCGGGCACCAACTTGCCCACGCGCACCCACACCAACAGCAACTCCATGCCGCTTTGAAAGAAAAGCTCTTTATTCAGCACGCCGCTCGTCACAAAGCCCGCCACCATCTCCCAATAGCTGGTCACTTGGCGATAGTAGGCGTTGTGGAGCGTGCCGGGCGGCGCGACCGTCTTGAGCAGATCGTCGAAGCTCTGCGGCTTGCAAGTGCTGGCGAACCAGCCGCGCGCATCGCGCATCGTCGCCTCGCGGCGCATTTCGTAAAGCCGCAGAATCAGGTTAGCGTCATCATAAGTCGGTTGCATACTGATCCAGGCTAGCAGGCCGGTTGGCTATACTCAAACTTACCCGTATGCGACGCTTCCTGAGCCTCGGATTGGTGGCCTGCCTAGGCTTCGCCGCTCCCGCCGCTGAACTCACCAAAGCCGACGAGCGCGTGCTGGCCCGCAAAAGTTGGTGGAGCTTCCGCCAGCCCGTGTCACCGGCCATTCCGGCTCTGAACGATTCCTGGGTGCGCACGCCCATCGACGCTTTTATTCTGCAAAGCCTGCGCGCTAAAGGCTGGTCGCCGTCGCCCCCGCTGCCGCGCGCGCAACTCATTCGCCGCGTCACGCTCGACGTCACTGGTTTACCGCCATCGCCGGCTGAAGTGCGCGATTTCGTGCATGACCAATCTCCCCAAGCGTACGAGCGTCTGGTCGATCGCCTGCTGGCCAGTGACGCTTATGGCGAACGCTGGGGCCAGAAGTGGCTCGACGTCGTCCGCTACGCCGATACCAATGGCTTTGAGCTCGACCTTGACCGCACCCACGCCTGGCGCTATCGCGACTACGTGATTCGCTCGTTCAATCAAAACAAGCCCTACGATCAGTTTCTGCGTGAGCAAATTGCGGGCGACGAAATCTGGCCCGGCAACCACGACGCGCGCATCGCCACCGGTTTCTTGCGCGCCGGTCCGGAGCACTTAGTCGGCGGCAATACCGACGCGGAAATGGACCGCCAGGAAGTGCTCGTGGAGATGACCTCCGCCGTCGGCGGAACTTTTCTGGGCCTCACCATCAACTGTGCCCGCTGTCACAATCACAAGTTCGACCCCATCCTGCAAGCCGATTATTACCAGTTACAAGCCATCTTCGCCGGAGCCAAAGGTGCCGACGTCGAGATCGTTACGCCCGCGCAGAAAGCCGCTGCCGAAGTGGCCCTCAAAGCACACGAAGCGCGAGTAAAGCCGGTGAAAGAAGCGATTGCCGCCATCGAGAAGCCCTATCGCGACCAATTAAAGACCGAAAAAAAGCTACTACTGGATCCCCTCTATCGCGCCGTGCTCGACAAGCCTAAAGAGCAGCGGACGGAAGCCGAAAAGGTGCTCGCCAAAAACGCCGAATCGCAAACCAATTCCACATGGGACGAAGTGGTGCATCGCATCGGTGAGCCGGATAAGAGCCGCCGGATCGCTCTGCGGCGGCAGATGCATGAGCTTGATCGCGACGCGCCCCCGCCGGTCGCTGCCGCGTATGGAGTCGAGAATATGGACGAAGCGCCGGTTACCCATATTCTGAAAGTGGGCGACCACAAGATGAAACTCGCGCCGGTCGCGCCCGCTGTACCGCTAGCCTTTACCAGCCGCATCGACGTGCCCACCGCCGTCATGGGCCGCCGGAAAGCATTGGCCGAATGGCTCACCGCGCCCGGGCATCCCCTCACGGCCCGCGTCATGGCGAATCGCATTTGGCAAGCCCGCATGGGCGCGGGACT
>JANLPT010000094.1:0-2283 GCA_031367405.1 Bryobacteraceae bacterium | reverse complement strand
TGATCCGCCGTCTTCGCGCCCGCTCGCTGATCCCGCTTATTCATCTTGGTGTTGTCTGCATCGGGTGAGGGAGTTTGAGCTGCGACGACGGTGGCGATCGCGCAAAATAGGAAACTGAGGGTAGAGTTTTTCATAGGATTGACCTTTCTGCCATTTTTCTAGGCGCCTTTGAGCTTTTTGGCCCCTTCTTCCATTTTTTCCCCGGCTTTATGGGCCAGATCTTTCGATTTGTCGATCACCTTGGCGGCCCCATCCTTGGTGGCCGTAGCCGCGCTGTCAATCTTCTCTTTGGTCTTGTCTTTTAGGTCGCTCATCATTTCTCTTTCTGCCCCGCTCCATTTGAGAATCGTGCAGGCACCAATTGGCTATAGCAATTGAAGTTCCAACAAACGCGAGCCAATCGGAGTGTCGAAGAGCCAAATTTGGCCGGTGTTATTGCACCCAGCCAATTAGCTAAGCCGAACGCCTTTTCCAAATGGATCGCCCCAGTAAGACGCCAACCGCAGCGCCTGCCGCGAGGGCATGGAAGGGATACTTGGAAACCAGCGAGGCGCAATCCTTCATCACATCGCCACTCGTCGCTCCGCGAAGAAGCGTCGCGCCGTCTGTCAGCTTAACTGCGGCGGACAGAGCTTGACCTTCGAGCGCTTCCGCGCCGGAGAGCAAGCGCGCTGACCCCTTGTCCATTGAGGCGGCCAGTTTTTCGCCCATCCTCCTTACTCCTGATCCCAACGACTCCGATGCGTTGGAGATCCCGTCGCTCAAGCCAACTGTGTTTTGTGATTCCATGCTCTTCAGCGGAAGCAATTTCAATGCCATAGTTTTTAGCGCGTCGTAGGCCGACCTCAATGTCACTCCCTTTTTCGCCCCCAACACTTCTGTCGCTAGAGATGCCTCCGCGTTTCACTCGAATGGCCATCAAACTGCTATCGAAATTACGCACCGTATTCGACACAGAGCCAAGAGCCATTGGCCGTCTTCATACGACTAGCCTTTAGGAGAACACATGACTGAGAACAAATTAATTCGAGACATGATCGCCGCCTCACCCGACCGGCGTAAATTTGTCCGAAACCTTGGCTTGGCGGGAGCGATGGCCACGGCCGCCGTAACCGGCAAGATCGCCTATGCCCAACCCGCCATCACCGACCTGGATATTCTCCAGTTCGCTCTGAATCTGGAGTATCTGGAGGCCGAGTTCTACTTGGCGGCCACTTCGGGACAGACCATTTCCCAGTCCGGACAAGCCATAACCGGCTCCGGTACTTCCGGCGCCACCACTGGTGGCTCGCAAGTTACTTTCGCCGACGCGGCAATTAATAACATTGCCAAGGAACTCGCGGCGAACGAACTAACGCACGTGAAGCTTCTTCGGGATACGATCACCGGCTTAGGCGGCACTCCCGTGGCCAAACCGGCCATCAATCTCGCCGCGCTCGGTATCGGCTTCGGTAGCCAAGCGGACTTCCTCGTGGTGGCTCGCGCCCTTGAAGATATGGGCGTCACCGCCTATGGCGGCGCAGCTCCGTTAATTCAGGACAAGACCCTTCTGGGCGCTGCGGCCCGCATTCTGGCGGTTGAGGCTTTCCACGCCGGAGCTATCCGGGTACAGATTGCTCGCCTGAATTTGGCGACCACGCCGCTGGACGCGCTGGACCACATCCCGCCGCCCTCCGGCACCCTGTACTTCAACACCGATAGCAACGCGCTTTCAGAAGTGCGTACGCCTGGCGAAGTGCTGAAACTGGCCTACGGCGGCACGGCCAACGCCACGTCCGGCGGCTTCTTCCCCACCGGCGTCAACGGTAACATCAGAGCTGCTTCCGGGGCCGCTCCGACGCCCACCGGTAACTCCATCACCGCTAGCCCGAACCCGATCCCCGTGCAGGGCGGCAATCTGGGCCAAACCACCATCTCCTGGAACGCGCCCAACGCCTCCGTCGTCGAGATTCGCATTGGTGGACCCACCGGGCAGTTGTTCGCAATGCAGGGTAAGTCCGGCTCGATGATGACGGGCCGATGGGTTCAGGAAGGCCTCACCTTCTTCCTCGTCGATGTCTCGGACGGCAAGACGGCCAGCGCGGCCAATGTGCTGGGCTCCGTCGTGATTCGCCTTCAGCGCAGCGTTTAACCGCCAGCTGTTTTAGGGCAGGCACCGGGTTTAGCACCGGGCCTGCCCTTTTTTCTCTCAAGAACCCTTATCTTAGTTAGAATGAACTCTTCGAACGAGTACGCAGCCGCGCTCGCTAAGGAACGGCAGATTTATGCGAACTGTTTGGAGGT
>JANLPT010000059.1:0-28744 GCA_031367405.1 Bryobacteraceae bacterium | reverse complement strand
CCAATTAGAACCCAACCAGTAACCTGATATCAGGCCCCGCCCACGGCCACCAATTCACGCGCCGGTCGCTAAACCAATGCGCCAAACAGGAGCCAATCACATGTCCCGGCAAACATCACACAAACGCATCGAAGCCAACCGGCGCAACGCCCAACAATCCACCGGACCCCGCACCGCCCAAGGCAAAGCTAAATCCGCCACTAACTCCACCACCCACGGATTCAGCGGCTTGCACATCAACCCCCTCGCCCCCGGCTGCTTCCTCAAAATCGAAGACGAAGCCCAATTCCGCATCTTACTCGACGAATACGTCGCTACTTACAATCCACAACACCGCGATGAACTCGACTTACTCACCGAAGGTGTCTATGCCAAGTGGCGGCAGCAACGTATCTGGATGGCCGAAACCAGTCAAATCGAAACCGCCATCGCCCAAAACGAAAGCGAACTCCGCAAAACCCTCCCCATGGCCAACGCCAACGCCCACCTCGCCAACGGCATCGCCAAATCCGAGGCCATCCTCAAACTCTATCTTCGTTACGACGCCCAACTCCACCGCCACTATCGCAACTGCCTCAAAGATCTCCGCGACTTACAAGCTGAACGCCTCACACCAATCGAACCCAACCCGGCCCCTCCGTCCGCAGAAACCCCTACTCCCCACGAACCCATTCAGGCCCCGCCCACAACCGTGACGACGCCCACACCAATCGAACCCAACCTCACCCCCGAACAAGCCCGCACCCAATACATGAAATCCGAAATCCAACGCTTCGAAGACTACCAAGCCCGTATGTTCCGCGCCTCGTTGCCCCAAAACCAACCCGAGTAAACGGTAAAACAACCCAACACCATCCCCGCCATGCTGGAAAATCCGGTCCATCCGTTCCGCTGGCGGAAAGGATCAACATTCCCTCGTCCTCGGGTGCTTTGGGCATAGTGCCGGAGCCGTCGCAGTCCGGTGGGTCCTCCACGTAGCGCCCGTCGGCAGAACACCCGCCGCCGCTCGCCCGCCTTCGAGGGTCGCAGTCCGGTGGGTCCTCCACGTAGCGCCCGTCGCGCTCCTGCTGCCGCAATACCCAACCATCTTCCGGCAAACCCACGTGCGGCGTATGCGGAGCGATCATGGAAAGGGCATGGAGAGTGCTAGGCAGAGCGGCAGAGCGCTGGGAAATAAGGTATCGCGGCCGCAGCGTTCGTTGTACTGTTTCGCGAAAAATTGCGTGAAACGGGACATCTTCGTAGCATTCGCGCAACGGGTGAGCTTGACGGGGACCCTGTTCAAACGGAACCCGCCGGCCCTCGAGAAGGTGCGACCAGCTTCTGCATGGTTCGCCTTCGCGAAAGGCGTTTCTCTGTATTTTATGAAATATAAAGGACTTAAGTGGCGGTGAGGGTGGGATTCGAACCCACGGTACCCGTTAAGGTACGGCAGTTTTCGAGACTGCTCGATTCAACCAGCTCTCGCACCTCACCGCATGGACCCTTATAGAATAGCAAATCGAGGTTGCCTTGCCCCGGCGATGTATACTCATATCATTCTGTCACCTCGATCTGCGATCCGCTATGACTGCTTCTGAAGACATCACGGTCTTGCTGCATCGATTTCAGCAAGGTGACGCCGCCGCGCAGGACCTGCTGGTGAATGCGGTGCAGGGCGAGTTGCGGGTGATTGCCTCCCGCTACATGCGGCGCGAAAAAGGCGGTCATACGCTGCAAACCACGGCGCTGGTGAACGAAGCCTATCTTAAGCTGATCAACATCAAATCCTCCTCCTGGCAGGACCGGGCTCATTTCTTCGCCGTCGCCGCTCAGATCATGCGGCGCATCCTGGTGGACCACGCCCGTCATCACATCGCCGGCAAGCGCGGCGGCGGCTTGGTGGCTCTGCCGCTGGACGAGGCGCTCGTTTTCTCAGTCGAGAAATCTGGCCAGCTCGTCGATTTGGACGAAGCCCTGAAGCGATTGGAGGCCCACGATCTGCGGGCCAGCCAAGTGATCGAGTTGAAATTTTTTGGCGGCCTCTCCGTGGAAGAAAGTGCAGAAGTACTCAGGATATCTCCGCGCACCGTCCGGCGTGAGTGGACTTTCGCCCGCGCATGGTTGCGTGAACAGCTAGGAATCAGCCCTGACGATGACACCCCCACCGTGGGACAGACTTAAATCAATCTTTCAAGCGGCCGCCGACCTGCCTCCCGCAGAGCGGGCCGCATTTCTTGATTCCGCCTGTGCCACTGACGCCGTGATGCGGCACGAAGTGGAGAAGCTGCTCGCCCAGGCCGAGAGCGATGAAACTCAGGAGATCTTCACTGTCCGGCCGCAATGCGTGCTCGAAATCAATGAAGTATTGAAGGGCCGTTTCCGGATCATTCGTTTTGTCGGCAAAGGGGGCATGGGCGAGGTATATGAGGCGGCCGACCTGGAGTTGGGCGGGCACGTGGCCTTGAAGACGCTACGCCCGGAGCTCAACAATGACCGGGAGTTCCTGAGCCGTTTCCGCCGCGAAGTCCAGCTCGCACGCCAGGTGACGCATCCGAATATTTGCCGCGTTTTCGACGTCGGGCACGAGGTGCGGCTGGGCCAAGGACTGGCATTTCTCACCATGGAGTTCCTCGATGGCGAGACGCTCTCCACGGTGCTGCGGCGGCGCGGCCGGTTGACGGTGGCCGAAGCGCTGCCCTTGGTGCAACAAATGGCCGCCGGGCTGGGCGCGCTGCATGACAAAGGGATCATTCACCGCGACTTTAAGCCAGGCAATGTGCTGGTGACGCAGTCGTCCACCGGTGGGCCCCGCGCGGTGATCAGCGACTTTGGCTTGGCGCGAGCTCTGGAACAGGAGGAGGCCAGCTTAAGCCGGGCCGGACAAGTGCTCGGCACTCCCGACTATATGGCACCCGAGCAATTGCTGGGCGAACCGATTACCGCCGCGACCGACATTTATGCCCTCGGCCTGGTGATGTACGAAATGGTCACTGGCAAGAAGGCTTTCCCCGGGGGCAGGCCGCTCGAGAATGCGGTGCAGCGGGTGGTGGACAAGCCGACGCCGCTCAGGTCGCATTCGGCGGAGATCAGTGCCGAGTGGAACGCCGTTACGCTGCGCTGTCTGGCGCGTGATCCGGCGGATCGTCCGGCGTCGGCGGCAGCCGTGGTAGCGGCGCTGGGCGGGCAGGCGTTGCCGCCTGCCAAAGCTTCGCGCCGGCTTTGGCTAGTGGCCGTAGGAATATTTTTAATTATTTTGGCCGCTTCCGTATGGGGGCTGCGCTTAGGAGGGTGGCTCGGAAAGAATGGCGGCGGCGTGAACACCCAGGCCGTAGTGCTACTGCCGTTAACCGTTCCAGGCGAGCAAGCGGAGTTGCGCGTCTTCGCGTTGGGTTTAATGGAAACGATCACCAGCCGGCTATCGCAGTTCGAGGACAGTAAGTCGCCCCTTCTGGTGGTGGCGGCCAGCGAAGTGCGGTCGCAACAGGCTCGCACGGCGCGCGATGCGCTGCAGAAGTTCCAGGCCACCACGGCCGTCGAAGGGACGATCCAAGCGCAAGGCGACCGGGTACGGTTGCTGTTGACCTTAGTCGATACGGCGCGGATGATTCAGGTGGAAACCATTACCATTGAGGACACCCGGGCCAACTCCTGGCGCTTGCAGGACGCGGCCGTGGCGCGTTTGGCGAACGTGCTCAACGTCCGCCTGCAGCCCAAGTTCGCCAAGGATCAGGAGTCGATGTTGCCGTTGAAGCCCGGGGCGTACGAGTTCTACTTACAAGCCCGCGGCTACTTGCAGCGCAGCGACCAGATGGTGAGTCTGCGGTCTGCCGAAACTTTGCTCAAGCGCGCCCTGGAACTCGACTCTAAGTTTGCCTTGGCGCATTCCGGTTTGGGCGAGACCTATGTGGCGCAGTATCTGCAAACCCACGAGCCGCCGTTGATGGCCCAGGCTCTGGAGAGCGGCGCCGCAGGGCTGGCCTTGAATCCGAACACCGTCGAGACCCATATCAGCATGGGACGCATCCACCTCGCCACTGGCCGCTATCCCGATGCCCAGCAAGACTTCGAACACGCCATCCAAGTGGATAGCCGCAGCAACGCCGCTTACCAGGGCCTGGCGGAGGCCTATAGTAAGTTGAATGATTTTGCTCGCGCCGAAGCTACGTTTCGCAAGGCGATTTCGCTGCGGCCGGGCGATTGGACGGGTTATAAGGCGCTCGCCTTATTTCACTACGGACGCGAGGAGTTCGATCAGTCGATTGAAAATTGGCAGCGGGTCATCGAACTAAGTCCGGACAACGCTCTGGGCTATAACAACATGGGCTCGGCCTACGGGCGCAAGGGCGATATGGATCGCGCCAAGAGTATGTGGGAGAAGGCGCTCGAACTCGATCCGCAGCGCGCCGGCACGCTCTCGAACCTCGGTAAAGCCTACTTCGATAAAGGGCAGTTCGATAAGTCAATTGAGATGTATCAGCGCGCCATCAAGAATGGTAGCCGGAGTTACCGCGCCTGGGGCCAATTGGGCAGCGCTTCCCTGCGCGCCGGGCAGACGAGCAAAGCGCAGGAGGCTTTCGGCCGCGCCGCCGGCATTCTGGAAGAAGAGTTATTGGTGAATCCCAACGATGCCTTTGTCCACAGCAGTCTGGCCTTCTACCGGGCGCTGCTGGGGCGCAAGGACTTCACAGGTCCGTTACAACGCTCGCTGCAGTTGGCACCCGGGTCAGCGGAAATATTGGAGCAGGATGCCGAAGCCTATGCGGCGGCGGGTGACCGCGCACGCGCGATCGAGTTAATGCGGAAAGCGAAGGCCGCCGGTAACCCGATTGATCGCATGCGCAGTAGTTATTATTTGAAGGATTTGGTTTCTCAAATCGAAGCCAAAGCCAAACCTTAGTAAGCCATTAGGAGAATAACCATGCCAGGACCAAGAGTGTTCGAGATCAAACTTAGTACCGATGTCAATCTGCAAGGGGACCCGGAGACATTCTTCGACCCCGAAACGTCCGTCTTCCGACGTGCCAACTTTGACGTGATTCGTGTCACGAATACCAACAATCCAGCGCTCGCGCCAGACCCGATTCAGGTGACGGTGGACCTGACACAAGCCAAACCCCTGATCGACGACGTGAACTTTCCTCCGGCCGCGCTCGCCAGCCTGCCGGCCCGGGCTCACTTCCATGTCGGTCCGCTGACGGGCGCGACGGTCGAGATCTCGTTGGAGCCCGGCCGATCGGTCAATTGGAACCTCCGGCCGAGCACGCCGGCGACGGTGCGAAGGAGCATCGGCATTAGAACTAATCCGCCCAATCACCACGCGCTGGATCACAATAGCTTTCACATAGATTGCTAGACCCCATGCGAGTACTGATCCTGATGTGGCTGGGGTCCGCTCTACTGGCCCAGGATGCCTCACTAGTGGTGGGGCCAGTGGTGAGGCCGGTGCTCGGTGGGCTCCGGATCACCGGCCTACCCGACCCCACCCAGGCCAGGGTCCTGCTGATCAATGCCGCCGGCGAAGGCTGCAACGAAACGGTGGAACTGCCGGGTGCCGCCGAAGTGACGATTGGAGCCCATGTAAACGAGAAGTGCTGGCGGAACGATCCGCTCACCGGGCTCGGAACATTCGATCCCTTGGCCGGTCTCATGGTGATGGCTCCGGACCGCGCCACTGCCTATATTTCCGGCAAAAGCCTGGTCGCCCGTCGCCTGGCTTTTCCGGTCGAGATGCGCCCCCGGCGGGAGGTGGTGATCGACGTCTGGCCCGCGAGCCCCGAGTTTGCACTTGCGGCTCGCGACGACTTGGCGAACTTCGATTGGATCCTCGAGAAGCACCTGACGGGCGTGGCTCTGAAACCACGGTTTCATCCGCCGCACTCGCGGATCTCGCAAGGCGATCCGGCCAGGAAGATTGGCCCGATCAATTGCGCCAACGCCGAGTCGCAGGAACTCTACACCCCTGGAGTCATCAACCTTTATTACGGCGCCGGCGAGGGCAACCAAAGTTGCGGCGGCAACTCGGTCGTTTTGATTCACAACATCCCCGTACTCGGGGACGCGGCGCATGAACTCGGCCATAAGTTGGGTCTCAACCAATCCGATTCCGAAGCCATGTACAACACCGGCCACACTACCGGCAAGCCGCGCTTCACTGATTTGAACGCGATGTGGGAGGCGAGCGAAATTCTGAAGCACGAATTGTCGGCCGGCCAAGCCGCATGGATGGGGCTTAGTTGCTCCTCATTCATCGCCTTCCAGGGAGCCTGCCTCCCGTGCGAACCGAATAACTCCGGGGCAGCGGGCGTGCGGTCGCGCTGCCCCCGCTTCGCCCTGGGCCAGGCGGAGATGGCCGAATCCGTTCCCGTCGCCTGTACTGTAGAACAGGCCAAACGCCTGCTGGAAAAGCAGCCCGGAAGGCTGGTAGCCAACCCGGAAAACAAGATCCGGTTCTGCACGCAAAGCGAACTTCGCCTTCGCCTCATCGAACGGTATCGTCAGTTACAGCGTCACGTCCAAGGGCGTCCGGACCTGCCGCTGAGTACGAAAAGCGAAACGGCATTTGTGAATTGGTGGATGATCCGTATCTCCACCATCGTGCTCATTGAGTCCATCTGGGCGGCGCGCCAGGACGGTTTGGAGTTCGACACGCTCCAAAAGCTATTCGAGAGTGGCCCGCTCAAAGGGCACACCTATCTAAATTGGTCGCGCCAGAAGATCAGCGAGGCCCTGCACAGCGACGGGAAGAGTGTCTATCAGCCCCGTTGCGAAACCGGCGCATCGGCCCCAGAAACTTCGCCGCCGGTAGCCGCGAAGTAACATCGGCGTGGTGGCGGCCCCCTCGCCCAACGACAGGGTCTCCATCAGGTCTTCGCTCAACTCATCCAGAGCATCTGGCACCGCAATCATTGCGGCCGAGAAACGCATTTTCAAGCGTCGACCGCTTACGGCTTTCGCGCGATGACTGCTTAAGAATCCCCGCCCTGACGGTCGGGTCGTCAGCTTAGGGGGGGGAACTAAACTGCCGCCTTGAGCACTTCGCGGAGACGCCGGGCCACCACCTGGGCTTCGCCGGGCTGGAGCATCCAAACGCCGATCACGGCTTTGTCCTGGTCGGTGGAGGGATTGAGCTCGATCGCGGGTTCGCCCTCGGCCATCTGCTTCTTCACCGCAGTGGGCGAGATCTTGATCTTGGCCTGATCCCAGGTAATTTGCAAATGAGGAACGTGATTGGCGATGGGAGGCACGTCAATCGAAGTCTTCACCGTGGGCAACGCGGAGACGGCATCGGCGATCAGCTTGGCGCGGCGCTCCCACTCGCGATACTCGGCGGCGTGGTCGCGCTTCAGATACACCTCGAGCGCCACCATCATGCTGACCAGTTCTTCTTTGTTCACCTTCATGCCCCGGGCGAGGGAATCGCTGTTGGGCGAAGTGTTGAGGCGGGCGGCTTCGATCAGGTCGCGACGGCCCAGCAGGACGCCGGCGCTTTGGGGCCCGCAAATGCCTTTGCCGCCCGAAAAGGTGACCAGGTCGTAGCCGATCTTGGGGTAATTGAACAGATTCTCGACGGGCGGCACGTCGGCGGAGCAATCGGCGAAAGTGGGAATCTGGTGCTTTTTCCCGAGCGCCACCCACTCGGGGCCCTGAATCTTCCCGTCGGGTGCCAGGTAGTTGGCGAAGAACATCATGGCCGTCTTTTCACTGGCGGCGCGTTCGAATTCGGCCACGGTCTCGATCTCTACCATGCGGACGCCGGTGGTGCGCGCCGCGTGGTCGTAACCATTGCGATGCGCTTTCTGGATGATTACCTCGCTCTTGAGGCCGGTGAGGTCGGGGATCTGCTGGATGGCTTTAGCGTTCTTGCCGGTGACGCAAGCGGCGGTACCGCAGGTGATCGCCCCGGCGGCTCCGCTGGTGACCATCGCCGCCTCCACCTTCAGCATGGCGGCGATTTTGGCACCCACCGCATCGTGCAGTTTGCCCAGATGCACGAACTTTTTCGAGCAAGCCTCGTAAGCCGCAACCGCCTCGGGGGCCATCAGGGACGAGGTTAACGCCGTATAGGTTCCGGCGGCGTTGATGAAAGGCGTAATGCCGAGTTCGCCGAAGTAATCACGCTTGGCGTAGGCCTGTACAGCCTTGCCGGCGGCGTAGGTACTGAAGAATCCGCCCAGGATGGGCAGAGAGGACACGCTTTGCATGAAACTTCGGCGATTCGACATGATGAACTCCTATGAATGCAGGGAGCCTGAGCGTGAGCCCGCTCCCTGCGGTCGCGGCTCGGGGCGATTTACCAGAGCAGCTTGAGGCCGAATTGGATCTGGCGCATGGACGAGACCAGGCCGGTGATCGTGCCTGGGCCGCGCACGATATTGGCTTGGGAGGGGAAGGTCACGTTGCCGGCCGTCCCCGCCGGCAAGAACTGCGTCGCCGTCTGCAGGCCGCTATTGGGGCGAGCGAACTGGGGCGTATTGAAGATGTTGAACATCTCACCGCGAAATTGCAGCTTGACACGTTCGGTGATCCGGAAGTTCTTGAACAGCGAGAAGTCGACGTTCTTGAAGCCCGGCCCTTCGAGAATTCCGGTGCCGCTGTTACCGTAGTGGCAGAGTTGGGGCAAGGCCGGATTGAGGCAACTCGTCAAGCGGAACGCATCCGGATTAAACCACTGGTTCACCGTGGGGTTGGAGACGCTGCCATCGGCGATGCGGTCCGGACGAACCGGAGCATTCGACGTATTGGTGATACCGCCCTGCGTGACGGCGAAGGGGAAGCCCGTGCGCAGCGAGACAATGCCATTCGTCTGCCAGCCGCCAAAGACCGCATTGGCGATGCCCTTCTTGAACAGTTCCGGCGTCGGCAGTTCGTAGACGAAATTTGCGACGAAATTATGCGTGACGTCAAAACCGGCGCGCCCCTTCTCGGCCGCGCGGTTGGAGGGGTTCTGATAGGTATTCGAGTTGAAGCCGTCACCCTCGTTGCGGCCATAGCCCTCCATCATGGTCTTGCTAAAGGTGTGGGCAATGGTGAAGCTAAACCCGTTCGAGAAGCGACGCTGCAGGTTAAACTGCAAACCCTGATAGGAGGAGTTACCGCCGGAGTCGAGGAAACGGAGGCGGGTGAGCGGGCGGAGCACCCCATTATCGCTGATGAATTGGTAGGGCCGGCGCGACTGTAACGTGCTCGTGGGGGTATTGAACGCCGGGTCGGGACTGTTGCGCTCAATCGTCTGATCGAGGTGGAGCGTCCGGCTGCCCACGTAACCCACGGTCAAGACCATGCCTCCGAACAGACGGCGCTGGAGATCGAAGCTCCATTGGTGCACCTGCGGCTGAAAGTTGTCGGTATTGAGGACGTTGGCACTGGTAGGGCTGTTCGGGGTGGCCGCGCCGAAGGGATTCGCGAGCGTGAAGAACGGCGCGTTGGGGTTAGTGAGTACCCCGTTGGCGAAACCGTTGTTGAAATTCGCGCTGCCGGACAGTGGCGGATTGAGGTTCAGAATCGTGTAGTTGTTCAGCTGATGGACGTTATAGAAGATTCCATAGCCCATGCGCATCACCCACTTTTCGTCGAAACGGTAGGCGACGCCAAGACGCGGCATAAACAACGTCTTCTGCGGCTTGTAGAACTGGTAGACGGTGCGAATCTGAGCGGGTACGAACTCGAGGGGCTGCCCGAGCCCTTTGGTCCACTCGCCATTGCGCCACAGACCGCGGACATCGGTCGCCGCCGTATTGTATTCCCAGCGCAGACCGAGGTTCAGCGTCAGCTTCTTGCTCGCCTTCCAGTCGTCGTTGAAGTAAAAAGCCATGCGCTTCTGTCGCACGTCGGTGAGCGGCAAACCTTCCGGGGTATTGGTCGAGGTGGGAATGCCCAGGAGGAAAGAGGCATAGCCGTTGTTCGAGATCGCGTCACCGAAGGCGAACGAGCCGCGCGGCACGTTGGCGGCACCACGAAACAGGGAGATCCGGCGGAGTTCGCCGCCGAACTTCATCGCGTGGGCACCGAAGTTCACCGAAACGTTATTGCTGAATTGGTGCAGACGGTTGTCGTCGAAACCGTTGCCGCCGTCACGCTCACTCAAGCCCTGGAAACTTCCGGCATTGATGCTCGGAATCCCGGCTTCGCGTTTGGTCAACTTGCGATTGCCGTCCGAAAGCACGCGGAAGGCATCCAGACCGATGGCGCTCAAGTCGAAATCGGAATTCGCGCGGGGATTAAAGCTGTCATCGCGCGAGGTGGTGTAGCCGTAGCGAAATTCGTTGATCACGCTGGGCGAAAAGATATGGATGTGCTGGGTGGCAATATTATTATTGCGCCCGATCACGCGATAAGTAAACTGTGGTGCGTCGGGGGGCGTGATCAGATATTCTGGAGTGTTCGTGGCGTACCGGAACATCACCTTGTCCTTCGACGAGATGTTGTGGTCGAATTTCGTGAAGTATTGGTCGTCGATGGTCCGGGTGGAGCCGACGCCCCGGTAGTTGAAGCCCACCAGCGGATTGGCGAGCACGGTCTGCGGCTGCTCCCAATAGTTGCTCAACGTGCGCGCGGCGGCGGAAATTCGACCGGCGGGGATCACGTTATTGGGGAAGGGGGTGCCAGTCAACGGGTCGACGATCGTGACCGGTGCGGGCACGCCGGCCGCGTTGCGAATGCCCAGCAATTCGCCGAAGTCGCCCGCGCGCATCCGGGTGGACGGAACCAGCGCCGTACCGGCGATACCTGGATTGCTGGTGCGGCGGCCTTCATAATTGAACATGAAGAACGTCTTGTTCCGACCGTTATAAAGCTTCGGAATCCATACCGGACCACTAATCACGCCGCCAAACTGGTTCTGGCGCAAAGCCGGCTTCGGCAGCCGTGCCGCGCCCGCCGGCGTGAAGTAATTTTGAAAATAATTCTCGGCGTCGAGCTTTTCGTTGCGGAGGAAGTCGTAAGCCGCACCATGCAAATCGTTCGTGCCGGAGCGCATCACCATGATTAGCTGCGCGCCCGAGTTGAAGCCATATTCCGCCGAGTAGGAACCGGTGAGCACCTTTACCTCTTCCATCGCTTCGGGCGATGGGGAAAACGGTACGGTATTGACGCGCGCCTCGGTGGCGACGACGCCATCCAGTGTTGCGTGCTGGTTCACTTCGCGCTGGCCGTTCGCGACAATAGCGATCGTCTGGCCGGGAATGGGAATGCCACCGCCGCCGCCTGTCTGTCCGTCCAGCCCACCGCGCGAGCCAAACATCACTCCGGGCTGCAAGATGGCGATGTTGCCGACGTTGCGGCCGTTCACGGGCAGTTCCACCAGCCGGCGTTGCTCGACCACATTGCCGAGCGAGGCTTCATCAGTCTTCAACTGCGCGATTTCCGCCGTCACCTGGACGCGTTCCGTCACCTGGCCAACCTCCAGCTTAAAGTCGGCACGCACTTTTTCGTTGATCTGCACCAGCACGCCAGTGCGCGAGGCGGTCTTGAAACCGCTCATTTCCACGCTAACCGTGTATTCGCCAATGTCGATCAGGGGAAACGTATAGTCGCCGCTGGAGGTGGACATGGTGTCCGCCTTTACGCCGGTGCGCGTGTTCGTCAGACTCACTTTGGCCCCTCCGATGACGGAGCCGGAGCTATCCTGGACGGTACCTAAGATGGTGGTGGAGGTCGTCTGCGACCACAGAGAGGCGAGAGATGCCAAGAAAATCATTAAGAAGCGTTTACACATACTGAAGCGAATTCCTTTCCATTCCGGATGACAGGCCGGATTATTAAATTGTAACATTTGGTCTGGGCGTACCATATGGAAAATTAAGATTTCAAATCGCTATGCTCCCTCAGGAGGCCCTAGGTCTGGCAATCGATGAGAATCTTCATGACGTCGCCGCCGGTCGCCATTTGGTCGAGGCCGTGGCGGAGTTGGTCGAGCGGTAGGACGTTGGTGATCAGTTCATGACCGGGGATGGCTCCGGAGGCAACGATTTCAATGGCTTCGGCGAAGTCTTCGCGCTGGTAGACGCGTGCGCCGAACAGGCGTAGCTCGCGCGCGAAGATCTTGTAGATGTCGACGGGGGCGGGCTTGGCGAAGACGCCCACAATGACAATGCGCCCGCGGACCTTGGCCGCTTTGGTCATCATCTCGGCCCCAGCGGCCACTCCGGTCACCTCGAAGACGACGTCAGCGCCTGCGCCACCGGTCTCTTCCATCACCCGCTCCACCCAACCGGGCTGGCGTGGATCGACGACTTCGAGGCCAAGCCGGCGGAGCATGGCGATGCGGAAAGGGTTAATTTCGGTGACGAGCACGCGAGCGCCTTTGTGCTTGGCCACGATGGCGATGAGTGCGCCGATGGGTCCGCCACCCAGGACGACGGTGTATTCGCCTTTTTGCAACTCGCCCATGCGGATGTCGTGGCAGGCGACGGCGACCGGTTCGATGAGGGCGGCTTGCTGCAAGTCCATCGTCCGGGGCAAGGGGAAGAGGAGGTTGGCGGGGACGGTCCAGGAAGATTGCATGGCTCCGGGGGCCTCAATGCCGATCACCTTCAACTGGTGGCAGACATGGTAGTTTCCTGCGTCACAGGCGGGACACTGGCCGCAGGAGATGATGGGCATGACGACGACCGGGTCACCGGCGGCGAAGCCTTCGACGCCGGGCCCGAGTTCGGCGATGGTGCCGGAGCCTTCATGGCCAATCACCTCGGGGAGGCGAATGCGATGGTCGAGGTCGCCTAAGTAAACGTGGAGGTCAGTGCCGCAAATGCCGCAGTGAGAGACGCGGACGCGGACTTGGCCCGCGGACGGAGGCACGGGGACGCATTCCCGGATGTCGATTTGGCGCGATCCGCCATAGTAAGCAGCTTTCATCGTCAATAGTCTATCGAACTGGAAGTGCTTCGCACACGCTTTCGCAAAATTCGGAAATTTCGGGATCAAGTGTATGATGTAGTTAACAATTAAGATCTGCGCAACCGGCGGGCCGACGACGATGGCCCTTCTGAACGCGGCAGACCCCAAAAGGATCCGGCATGATAGTCCCTTCTAGTTACGAATTGGCGCTCTTACTGGGCCTACTCACCCTGCTCTGCAGTGCCTTGTGGATTACCACCTACAAGCTGAGTGGAGGCTGGCGATTTGAGCTTTATTATTTCGACTTTGCCTTTGGCACGGTGGTCGCCTCGTTGGTCGCCGGTTTGACTTTTGGGTCGATGGGAAACGACTTAAGCTTTTGGGATAACATCTCGCTCACGGCGGGGCGGCGGATGATCGTGACGGCGTTCGCCGCCGGTTGCGTCTTCAATCTGGCGAACTTACTCATTGTGGCCGGGGCGTCGATCAGCGGCATTTCGTTGGCTTTTCCCTCAAGTTTCGCCGTCGCATTGCTGGTAGAGAGCCTGTGGGCCATGGTGCAACAGCGATCTTTCAACTACGTTTTTCTAGGAATCGGTTGGGTGCTGCTGTCGCTGGTGATTGTTTTATGCGTGTCCGCGGCCAACCGCATCGTCTTGCCGGTGGAGCTAAAAGAGGTGCTCACCACGGCTGAGGCGGTGCCGAGCGCGCAAGTGGGTGGGCCGAAATATTACCGGCGCCGTCGCGAAGAGAAAATAGACCAGGCCGGCGATGCGGCACCCTGGAAAGGCGTCGTTTTCGCCACGGCTGGCGGGTTGGTGTTAGGTTTTGTTCCCGGCATCAGCGACATGGCGCGCGTGAGCGATATTGGTTTAGGGGCTTATTCATTCGTCTTTGTCTTCACCATGGGGATTTTCATATCGACCTTTGTCCTCAATCTGTACTTTATGAATTTGCCGGTGCAGGGTCCGGCAGTGCAGTTTTTCCGGTACTTTCAGGGTGGTTGGAAAGAGCACGCCTTGGGCATGCTGGGGGGGATTATCTTCGCGCTTGGCGCGTTAGCCGCTTTGCTGATGACCTCCGCGCCGGCGAAGGAGAGCTTGTCGGGGTTACTGCAATATGCGCTCACGCATGGCTCACCGCTGTTGGTGGTCGCCCTGGGAGTGCTGATTTGGAAGGAACTGGCGTTTTCCCCGACCGCTCGCGGAATGGTGGGGATTGCCGCCGCGCTTTACATTGTGGCGGTGGCGCTGTTGGGCTCTGCCGCGCGGGCTTCGGCTGTGGTGTTGCCTTAAACCGATTGCGGTGGCGTCCCCGGAACTGGAAGTTAAGGGAGCGGTGTCGTGGCCCGCTCCCTCCGCCTGCAGCGTAGCGCAACGAGCTATTCGGCTTTGGTCGCCGTCATGTCGATCTTTTGCTCGCCGAAAGAGACCTGCAACTTCATCTCTTTGCCGGTGACCTTGCCCGAATATTCCTGGCGGACTTCGTTGCCATTGAAGTTCCGGATGACGACCCACGAGACGGCGTCGCCCGCGATTTTGCCATCGGTGATGGCGGTGTCGCCGTTGCGGCCGCTGACGGTGCCGGTGAGCTTTTCACCTTCGGCTTTGAGGTTCATCACGACGTCGCGCGAGCCATTGGGGGTCTCCATTTTCGCGAGCCATTTACCGGTGGGGTCAGCCGCGAAGAGTGAGGACGCGACTAGAGCAAGGACGGCCAAGCTGGAAAATAAACGGAATTTCATCTTTTGTATCTCCTTCATCGAGTGTTCGCAGACACCCTTCAGCAGGACGGTGCGCACTCTCATTGGGTTACCAGCTTACCGGTTGGATCGGGTGCGGCGTTGTAAAGAAATATTGGTTCCGGGCAGGAATCAAAAGCGGCCAGTCAGGCCCACGCGGATGGCGCGGGGGAAGCCGGGGGAGATGTTGGTGTTGCTGTCGGCGTTCAAATAGTATTTCCGGTCGAGGAGATTCTCCACGTTGACTTGCAGGCGAAGGTGTTCGGTGAGAGAAACGAAGACGCCGGCGTCGGCCCTGGTGTAACTGGGCACGACGACGGTGTTGTCGATGGCGGCGAACATGTTCGAGCGGTTCAAGAGACCCAGCCCAACGCCCAGGCGCGGCAGAATTTGGTAGTGATTCCACAGCGAGAAGTTATGATGCGGCACTTGGCCAACTTGCGCGCCGGCGCGGGCGGCCGTGGTGGCACTGGTAACGAAAGCGTCCTGATATCCGTAGCCGCCGGCCAGCTTCCAGCGGCGAGTGATGCTGCCTTGAAGCCCGAATTCGAAGCCGTTGGTACGCTGGCTGCCGGTTTGGACGATGCGGGCCGGGTCGTTGGGGTCGGTGGCGCGGGTGTTCGTGCGATCCAGGCGGAAGATGGCCGTGGTGAGGGAGAGGGCCCGGGTGAGGTCCCATTTGACCCCCGCCTCATAATTCTGAAATTTTTCGGGATTCACTTGCTGGGTGATCGAGGTGAGCGAGGCGAACTGGTCTCCGGAACTGGGCAGGTAGCTCACGCTGTAATTGCCGTAGAGCGAGATGCGGGCGATGGGTTTAATGACGATACCAGCGCGCGGGGAAACGAGATTGTCGATGCGGCGGAGCCGGTCGTTATTCCGGTTGTTGAAGTAGTTTAGGTCGAAGCGGTCGACGCGCAATCCGGCGATCAGTTGGACAAAGCGATTGAGCTCGATCTGGTCTTGCAGGTAAACCGCACCCAGGTTCGTATTGAGGTGATTGTTGGCATCGGTGGCACTCGGGCGAAAGGTGACCGGCGTAAAGATGGTGGGGTTCGAGAGCGGAATCATCGCGGTGATCACTGTGTTGTTAAAGTAGCCGGTCTGGCGGAAGTTATCGGTCATTTGGCGGCCAAGTTCCAGGCCGGTCAGCAAAGTGTGGCGCACCAAGCCGGTCTGCACTGAGTAAGTGGCATCGGTTTGGTTGAAGGCGTTCAGCCGTTGGGTGGAGTTGTTATAGGAAGTAAGAGCCACTTGGCCGTTAGTAACTGCTCCGGGGACGAAGTTCTGGTAACCACGATCATAGTGGCCCAGCATGGTCCGGTTGCGGATGTTGAAGCGGCCGGCTTGATGCTCCACTAGCATCGACCCAAGGTTGACGTAGGCGTTGACTTTGCTTTGGTCAGGGTTGCCGAAAAAAGTGGAGACCGGGACATCCACCGGGCGGCCTTCGAAAGAGGTGATGCCACGGTCAGCGACACGGTTGTCGCGGAAGTGTTCGTAGTTCAACACGAGGCGGGTTTGTTGCGAGGCGGCAATGGTGAGCGAAGGGTTGACGCCCACGCGTTCGAGGTTTAGATATTTGCGGAAGCTGTCCGAGTTCTCGTACAAAGCGTTGAGGCGGAGGGCGACTTTTTGGTTGAGAGGCTGGCTGAAGTCGGCGGCCACGCGACGATTGCCATAAGAGCCGCCTTGTAGCGAAATCTCGCGAATCGGCGCGGCGCCAGCTTCTTTGGTGACGCGGTTGATGACGCCTCCGCCACCGCCGCGTCCAAAGGTCATGGCATTGGGTCCCTTTAAGGCTTCGACGCGATCCAGATTGTAGAGGTCGCGAAAGTATTGAACATCGTCGCGCACGCCGTTCAGGAAGAAGTCAGCCGAGGAACTGTTGCCCCGGATGATGACTTGATCCCGATTGTTTTCGCCTTGATGCGCGGTAATGCCCGGGATGTAGCGCACGACGTCGCCGATGCTCATCATCAGCTGGTCGCGAATTTGTTCCTGGGTAACGACGGCGATGGATTGGGGCAAGTTCAACAGCGGAGTGGGCGTGCGGGTGGCCGAATTGGTAGCCGCGATGAGGTAGCCCGGGGATTCAGTCACCGTCACCGTACCAATGACTTTGTCAATCTGCAAATGAATGTCCGGCAGCTTGAGGGATGCCGTGGTGAGGATAACCGGTTGGGAGTGCGTGAGAAACCCATCGCGGGCGACGTTCAGCGTAAAGTTGCCCGTTGGCATTTCAAGCGAGAATTCTCCTCGCTGATCGGTGAGGACAAACGCCTGCGGTTTGACGCCGACTTGAGCGCCGTGGATCGGAGCGTTCGCGACATCGAGGACACGACCCTGCAAGTGAGCGGTAGGGACCTGTGCGGCAAGCGCGCCGGCGCACAAGAAGCTAAATAATATGAGAACCATGAAAAATTTCTCCATGGCTGAGCGACTCTCCATACAATGGAGAAGTCGTCAGCCTTTTCGGGCACGTCGATGGCCGGATCTTTGCGGAGCTTCGCCAAAAGGTAACCGCGAAGATCTGGCCTTGAATAGATTGCTCAGTGGTCGCTCTTTGATCTACGACCACTTTGCTCCAGTTTATGAAAATGGGAGAGGTCTGTCAACCACTTTGGCAAATCATTTGCAATTACAGAAAGAGGGAAAATGAAGATGGCCGTCTGGATGGGGTTGATGGGTTTAACGGGCAATCTGGCGGCGGGCGAGATCGAGTCAAATGTGGAGCACGGCTACGCGGACTCGGGCGGGGTGAAGATTCACTATGCAGCGCTGGGGCCAAAAACCGGACCCCTGGTGGTGATGATCCACGGTTTTCCTGACTTTTGGTACACTTGGCGCGCACAAATGGAGGCGATGTCTGCGGCGGGCTATCGGACGGTAGCCCTCGACTTGCGGGGCTTTAACCTAAGCGGCCAGCCTTCCGGGATCGAGCAATATGACATGCGGTTGCTGGTTGGCGACGTGGTGGCCGTCATCCGGGCGCAGGGTTCCGCCAAAGCCATCGTGATGGCCCATGACTGGGGTGGTGCAATTGCGTGGCAACTGGCGTTTCACGCGCCGCAAGTGGTAGAGAAGCTGATTATCGTCAATCTGCCCCATCCTCGCGGCTTGGCACGGGAGTTAGCGCATAACCCCGACCAACAGAAGGCCAGCGAATATGCGCGGACCTTTCAGAAGCCGGATTCGCACGAGAAGTTGACGGCCGAGGGGCTGAGCCGCTGGGTGACGGACCCCGAGGCGCGCAAGAAGTACGTCGAGGCGTTTTCACGGTCGAGTTTTGACGGGATGATGAACTACTACCGCCGGAACTATCCACGGGAGCCTTACCAGGAGGCCGCCGGACCGGTGATCAAGCCACAGTGTCCGGTGCTACAGATTCATGGATTGAAAGATTGGGCGCTATTGCCCGGCGCGTTGACCGGCACCTGGGAATGGGTGGACGATTGGACCTTGGTGACGATCCCCGAAGCGGGGCATTTCGCACAGCAGGATGCGCCGGAGAAGGTAAACCGGGCAGTGTTGAGCTGGTTGAAGCGGTAAGACAAGACTCCAGTAGCGCGACCAATTACTGATGAACGTTACTGGGCGCAACCAAGCATCCCCTCCCTAACGGTCGGGGTTCGTTTGAGCCAACGCTGCTGGCCGGGCATTGCCGGTCAAAGCGACTTTAAGAAGGCCATCAACCGGGCTTTGCCGCCCGATGAAAGGTCGCGGTGCCGCGCGATCGTGGCAGCGGCTTCGCCACCGTGGCGGAGGATGGCTTCTTCGATTGAACCAACGCTACCATCGTGCAGAAACGGCTTCCTGAGGCGCAAACCCCACAGCGGCGGCGTGCGGATCTCGTTGGCGGCGGCACCGGCTTGTTCGATGCCATCCCCGGTTCCCACATCGTGCAGCAGCAGGTCGGAGTAAAGATCCACGGGCTTGCGGTCAAAAACAGGGTTCGCATTCTCCGCCGTCATCAGAGCGGGAGTGTGGCAGGACGCGCATCCCACTGCGGCGAAGATTTGCGCGCCATTGCGGACGTCGTCGTTGAGGGGCCCGCGCGCGGGCGGTGCCAGCAGCCGCGTGAAGTTAGTGAAGTTGTCGATCGCCCGCAATCCGGTTTGGCGATTGCGAACGTCCTCAATGCCACGCTTGGGGGAGCATAATTTCATCTTCGCTTCGTCGATACCGGGGGCGTATTCATCCGGAAAAATGTCGTTCGTGATGCCCATCTCGTTGCGATAGGCATCGCCGGAAAAACTGAGCAGCGTCGCCTGCTGCGCCTTCCAACCAAAACGGCCGATGCGTTCGCGGCGGCTGACCGGATCCACGATCCGCGCCGCCCGTCCCCGGATCCCGTCGCCGTTGCGGTCGTCAGGATCCTCGAGCGCCAGGATCGTCCCGTCGGAAATCGCCTCAATCAAGCCGTCGCCAAATAGCGGAATCGGCATGCGGCGCGCAATCACATTCGCTTCCTCCGGGATCACGACCTGGCAGAGATGATTGGGAATAGAAAACAGCGGATACAGCGTTCCTCCATTCAGCACGTGGAACTTGCCATCCTCATCCACATACGCGGCGCGCACCTCGGTCATCGACGTCATGCCGCCTACGGCCGGTACGCTATGGCAACCCGAGCAACCCGTGCCATTGAACGCGGGCCCCAGGCCATCGGACGCCCCTTCCACTTCGCTAAAATCCTGAAGCCCGATGCGGAAAAGCTCGAACTCGGTGGGCGTAATGCCCGGCAGGGGGTCGCCGGGAAGAACTGGGCGGGCGGGTTGTCCCGAAAGCCAACCCAGCGCCAGGACGCCGGCGCAAAGTGCGGCCCTCATTTCTTTACCTCAATCACGCCGCGCATCAGGTTGTGCCCCGCGCCGCACGGCCGCGAACATTCAAAAGCGAACTTACCAATTTCCTTCGCGTAAAAGCGCACGCGGACCTCGCCCCGGCTTTGCGGCGGAATCGCCACATCGATTCCCGAACCGGTCATCCGGAAGCCGTGGTCGGTATCGTCGCTCGTCAGCACGATCTCAATCAATTGGCCTTGTTTCACCGTCACCTTCGAGGGGTTGAAGGCAAAGCGTTCGGCGTTGATCGAGATGACCCGATCCGGTTTCCGGCTAATGTCCGGCTGACTAACTAAGGCTCCGGACATGAGTAGGACGAGTAACAAGGATTTCATTAAAACCACCATCCAATGCCGAGATTTAGACCGTTCAGCGGCTTGACGACGCTGCTTTGATTGCGATTGAAGACGTAGTCAAATTTAATCGCTACGTCAGGAATTGGCTTGTAAGTCACTCCCGTCACCCACGAGGAGCGATTGAATTGGGCCAGCGGCAAATAGCCGCCCGGCATCACCTGTTGGGTATTGTAAGTTTCGTGGCGTCCGAAGACGATGAGATCGTTCCGGTAGCGCCGCGGAATTACGTGAAAAGCAGGCTCCCAATAATAGCCGCGCATTTGGCTGGCGACATTCGGATTGGCTCCCGTATTCTGCTGGACGTGCTGGTTGAGTTCGGCCGCTTGCGAAACCCAGGTATTCGCGAAGAGCGCCCGGAAGTCCATGCGGCGGAAGCTATAGCGTCCGTCGAAATCGGCGATCTTGACCCGGGGGTTGACGCCCGGCATGTTGAAACCAGTAGATCCGCGATAGAAGCTAGCACCCAGAGTGAGGCGGCGCACGCCCGCATACTCAAGCCGGCCCACCAGCGCGGGATTTCGCAATGACGAATTGAAACCAGACGTCTTGCCCTCCGAGATTCCGCCCTCCGCACTGAAGAGACTGCCATCGAGCGCGGACGTCAGATAAGTCCGGTAACGGAATCCATTTCCCAGGTCGCCGGTAAACCCGAAGCCCAGTTCCCGCCACGTCGTCGGGATGATCACCGTTTCGACGAAGGGCCTTTCGACGCCGTTGAACGACGGTGGCTCATGCCGCTCGTTCACGATTCCGACCGGCGTCAGCAGCATGCCTGCGCGAATGTTGAACTTGGGAGTGATCAGAAAATCAAGGTAGGCCTGTTCAACCGCCACTTCGCCGCTTTCCACGCCCCCTTTCACCAACGCGTGCTCCACTTCCAGCTCGCTCCAAAACTTGATGCGGTCAGAAAAGCTATGGCCAAAAAGCAGGACGAAACGATGGAAGTCCGGTGCGAAGGGTTTTCCAGCGTCGCGGTTCACGTGAAAGTCCATGTAGCCGGCCACCGGGAGGCGAGTCTCGGTATCGGCGGCGCGTTGATAGTCTCCGGTGATTGCCACGGGCTGCAAGGGGCTTTGCGCGACCGCAGGAGCCGCCGCCAGCGATAGTTTGCCCTGCAGGAGCTCCTCCATCTTCGCTTCCAAAAGTTTCACGCGGTCGGCGATGGCCGGTGCTACGCCTGGTTGAAATGACGGATCGAGCGCACTCATCTTTCGTTCCAGCTCCGCCAATCGATGCTCAATGTCGCTGGGCGTCTGCCCATGAACTGCGGGCGCAAGCAATAGAATCAACAGCAAGAGAGGCGACTTCAACGCGGCTTATCCTTCACGGAAACATTACGTACCGTTTTAGTATTAACTATGGTGAAGTATTAGTCAAGCACTGTAGTTTAGACGCAGGAAGCCACCAGTTTCCGCAACGACGTGATGTTGCGTGTCGTCGTCGACCCGCCCAGCGCCTTCGCCAGCCGTGGACCCGTCACGGTCGTCTCCGCCATGCTCTTGTGACACAGCCAGTAAAGCTCGCGCTCGCCGAAACTCATCACGTCCACGTCGTTCGATAAAGCGATGACCTTTTGCTGATTCGCGACCGGCGGAAGCGTGCGCAGAAACCCGACGTAAACCTTCGATCCGTTGGCCGCTCCGTTAGCTAACTGTGACGCGAACTGGCTGTCGACGGCGTCTACCACCTGCCGAACCTCGTCCAGCGAACGAATGAAGGTATCCACTTCGTAGCCCAGAGCGGTGAGCAGATGCTTTTGGATACGGCTTTCGAGCGAAGCGGCCTTCGCAGGGGAATCGAAGATAACGTTGCCGCTGGCGATAAACGTCCGCACGTTGGCGAAGCCCAGGTGAGTGAATAGCGGGCGCAACGCGTCCATCTTTACCACGTGGCCACCGACATTGATGGCGCGCAGGAAGGCAATATGCTGCGGCACTTACTTGGTGACGCGACGGCGCGCAGGCAAAGCCGTCATCGGCTTGGCACCGAGTTCGCCCAGTTGCTCGATGGCCAGCTTACCGGCATCGCTTTTCGGAAAGCGCTTACTCACTGTGCGGAACTCGACGATCGCCTTCGATTTATCGTTCAGCTTTAAGTAAGTCATGCCCTTCATATAAATGGCTTCCGGCGTTTTCGAATTCTCAGGATACTGGGTCAGCACTAAGTCAAAGGCCTTGATCGCGTCATCCAGCTTTTCCGTATTAAAGAGAATGCTTCCGATTTGGAACTGGGCATTGGGTGCCAGGTCAGTGTTGCCGTACCACTTCAGAAAGTCAGTAAATTGCTGCTGCGATAAGTCATTCTGGCCGGCGCGCTTATCTTTCGTCGCGTTCTCATAGAGTTTCTCGGCGGTCATGCCCGCCGGCGGAGTGGCCGAAGTGGTGTAAGCCTCGGGCTTGGGCGCTTCGGGCTTCGTGATCAGAATATCCAGCTTGGCGCTAATGTCGGCCAACGCCGTTTGCAGCTTACTTACTTTGGCATTCACTTCGGCGACGCTATCGCGGACGGTGCCAAAATCGTTGCCTAACTGATCCACCTTAGTGCTCGTCGCTGCCAGCGACGCCCCGAAACTCTTCTCCTGCGTCTCCATGCGGCGCTTCAAGGCTTCCTCGACGTTAGCCAAAGTGGCCCCGTTTTTGGCCGCATTCGCCAGCGTCTGTTCGGCGGTGGCATTCAGCCGATCCACCGTCTTTTGAATGTTACGGATCTCGTCCGTCATCATCGCGACATCGCGCTGAACCTCGGCCAGATCATTCCGCTTTTGGGCAGAGACCAACAAAGGGGCAAGCAATGGCAACAGCAGGGCGAAGGCGATTCTCTTCATGTCACTTACATTTTAGGGGATTTTTGCGCCAGGGGGTGCAAACAATCTTTCGCGCTCCCTAAGGTCGCGGCTCGTTGGCCCCGGCCTCAAGGCCTACTGGCCCGCGGCGAAGTGCGCGCGCCGGTTCTTCTGCCAGCAATCTTCCGTGGCGTCCGTGCAACTCTGACGCTCCTTACCATACGTCACCGACTTCAACTTGTCACCCGAAAGCCCAAGCTGCACCAGGAACTCCCGCGCGGCATTGGCCCGGCGTTCGCCCAAGCCGAGGTTATATTCCGCCGAACCCCGATCGTCGCAATGGCCTTCGACAATCACGCTGGCGGTGCCGAACTTACCGAAGATCTCCTTGAGACCATCGGAGTTACGCTGCAAGGTGGCGCGCGCATCTTCGCGGATCTCCGCCGAGTCATACCCGAAGTAAGCATCCTTCACCAGACGCTCCAGGGCGGCAGTGACGTCCTCAGTGACCCCGGACGGCAGAGCCGCAGGCTTGTCAGCCGGCGGAGTGACGCTGATACTCACGCGGCCGCTACCGGTGCCGCCGGGGCCGGAAGCCCGCAGCACATAGGTAGTGGAGGTGGTGGGATAAACCTGACGGCTGCCGGAAGCGGCCACGGTGCCCACACCGGGCTCGATCGTAACGGCATCCGAATTCTGAACGGTCCACCGCAACGTCACCGCGTCGCCACGCACGACCGAAAGCGGGTCGCCGTTAAAGGAGATCACCGGCTTCGCCACCGGCGCGTCCGGCACTTTGGCCGTCGGCGTGATGGGAGCGGGCGGTGTGGCAGCAGCAATTTTTTTCTTGCAGCTCGTGCCAGCCACCATCAAAGCGAGCGCCAAACCGAGCGTCTGCGCTACTCGAACCGTTCTATTCAGTCTCATCCGATTGTTCTCGTTCCCTCCTGAAGTCTCACTTCAGGCTTTCATTCTCTTAACTTTACCCAACTCCGGCACCATTATTAACTAACAAAGTGAAAATTTCTTCTTTAATGTGTCCAGGCCGGTTTTTCGTTCGATCCGGTGAAGGTCAATTGCTTCAACTGGCTTCCATCGGCCAACATGGAATAGAGCTGTACCTGCCTGCCCACCGTGCGCGAAAAGACCAGATGCCGCCCATCGGGTCCCCAGGCCGGATTCTCGCTACGGGTGCCGCTCGTCAGCTGGACATACTTCTTCGAGGCGACATCCATCACGAAAATCGACCAATTGCCCGGCTCCAGTCCTGCCGTCCACGCAAACGCTACAAACTGGCCGTCGGGATGCCAGGACGGGTTTGAGGCCTCGCCCCGCCCGTCCGTCAGACGCTCAATGTCGGTGCCATCCAAATTCATCCGGTAAAGCTGCGCCCTACCGCTCCGTCCGGAAATAAAGACAATCTCGTTGCCCGATTTCGGATTCACCTTGGGCTCCACCTCAATCGACTTCACCGACGTCAGGCGTCGAATGCCGCCGCCGTCGGCCCCGCTGACATAGAGGTTCGCCGGTGAGCCGCCCAGCGTCGAGGAGAAAACCACCTGATTGCCGTCCGGCGTAAAGTCCGGTGTGGCGTTCATCGTGGCTTGCGGATTAGAGAAGTTCATCTTGCGCCCCGAATCCGTCGTGTGGATCATGATGGACGGGTTCCCTGCCCCGATGCGCGTAAAGGCAATCTTCGAATTGTCCTTGGAAATGGCGGGCGAAATGCAGGTGGAGCGATAGACGCTCAGCTGCTTCTGGTTGGTGCCATCGTAGTCCATGCTCCACACTTCCTTAAAGCCGGAGCGGTCCGAGACGAAGAACATGCGCGACCCGGCCAACGATTTTCCGCCAAACCGCGCCAGAATATCAGCCGCAAACTCCAGCGCCACCTTCTTGGCACCCGCTTCATCCAGCGTCCCGAAATACACTTTACCAAAGACCTGCGCGTTCTGGATGTCCTTCTGCGTCACGTCGTAAAGCCAGCCGAACAGCGCGAGGCGACCGCCCTGGACGGTCGCATAGCCGTAAGCCAAGTAGTTGGCATTCACCGGCGCGCCGCTCCAATCGGTCAGCCACGGGCCTAGCGAAAGCGGCTGCCGATTGGGGCCCACGGTGGGCGGCTTAAAGTCCGTCGGCTGCTGCGGCACGGTGAGCGGATAGAGGCCCTTGGGGGCGATTTTCAACACCGCCGCTTGCTCAATTTCATTGAAGAGCTTCGAGTTGATGCCATTCATCAAAGGCTGCGCCTCCCCGGTGCCACGAATGTCGGGCAGTGCGATCGTCGGCCGGTCCGGCCGGATGATGCTGAGCTTGATGTCGGCCTGTTGAGCCGTGGCGAGAGTTACGAAAAGAAGGGGTAAGTATTTAGTCATCGTTTTAACTCAAAGAGCAGTTCCACGGTGGCGGAACTGCGTTCGAACTGCGGTGGCAGCGGCTGAAAGGGCGCGGCTTCCAAAACCGCCCGCTTGGCCGAATTGTCGAGGGCGTAATTTCCCGAAGCTTGCACAATCCGCACATCCACTACTTTGCCATCACGCGCAATCGTAAATGTCACCACAGCGGGAGGCAAGGCGCGAATGCTGGCCGGAACGTCCTCGGTGTGCCACTTGCGGGCGATGGCATCGCGCAGCAATTTGGCGTACCAGCCAAAGCGATCGCCAAAGGGATCGTTAGCCCCCGTGCCCAGGTTGCCGGCATTGGCGACCGCGAACATCGGCGTCGAGACCGCGCGGCCGCTGGCCGTCTGTAGCGTATTCTTGAGATTCTCTTCGGGCAGATAGCGGCGCAGCATCGCCTGCTCCACATTCTTCTTTTTAGGAACCTTGCGTTTCACCTTGTCCAGCGCGACGCCTTCGTCTTCCATGGGCTTGGGACGAGTCTCCTTTTCCAACTTGCGCGGAGCCTCATTGTCGGTGTCTTCGGCGACTTTATTCTCCGGAGTGGGACGCTGCGGAATCGGTATCGTGCGCACCGCTGTCACGCCCACCACGCCGCCGCCTTGCGCGTTCTGGTCGCCGAACGCCGGTTTCGCCTGATTGTTCCACCACGCGTAACCGGCCAGCGCCACGATCACCACGCAGTGCAGCGTCAGTGAACTGGCCAGGGGCCGGCTCCAATCCTCCCGGTACTCCCAGATGTCGACACGGCTGGTCATCGTGGTTAGTCAGATTTCGTGACGAAATTAATCTTCAAACCGGCCCGCCCGCAGGCATCGGCCGCCTGCGCGAACAGGTCAACGGTCGCGTTCTTGTCGCAACGAATGTAAATCTCCTTAGCGCTGGGGCCGAAGCGGCGGCGTACTTCGGCCCCAATCAGAGCGATGTTCGCCAGAGGCAATTCGTTTAGCTTCATCTCGCCGCGTCGCGAAATGCTCAACACCGGCAGCGGCTTCACTGAGGGGGTGGATTGCTTCACTTTCGGCACTTCGATTTCGAGGCCAAACTCCATCGCCTGCGCCGTAATCATGAAGATAATCAGCAGCACCAGCACCACGTCCACCAACGGCACCACATTCATCTCCGACAAAGTAGGCGGCAGCTGACGGCCACGCCGCCTGCCCACTCCGCCACTGCCCATGCTAAACGCCATATTTCACTGCCCGCCTCTCCGAAAACGCCACAGGAGGCGGGCCGGGGGCCCGCCCAACTTAATCCGGAAACGTGCGGTCCGTTAAATTCAAGAACTCGAGCCCAAAGTCATCCATGCGCGCCGACAACTCTCGCAGCATGTGGCCAAAATGGTTATAGAAAATGGCCGCCGGAATCGCCGCAGCCAGACCCATCGCGGTCGCCACCAGCGCATCCGCAATCCCCGGACCCACCGCCCGCAAACTCGCCGCCCCCGCATTCGTCAGCTGATTGAACGCATCCATAATGCCCCACACCGTGCCAAAGAGTCCGATAAACGGCGACACGGCGGCAATCGTCGCCAGCCAACCCACGTTGCCCTCCAGCCGCGACATCTCCTCGCTTGCGCCCAATTGTAAATTCCGCTCCAGCGCGATCTGGTTATAAGGCTTCCGCTTCAGCTTCACTTGGCGCACCAGTTCCGTGTAACCAAAGTCGAACACGGTCACCAGCGGCGCGTTCGGAAACTGCTCACTCGCGGTGGCGATCTGCTCGAAGTTGTCCGCCTTGCGAATCGCTCGCATAAAAGCGCGATTGCCCTCCTGCGCCCTGCGCAGCACGCCTAACTTCTTCAAGCTGATGCCCCAGGAGAGCACCGAAGCCGCCAACAGCAGCAGCAGCACGGCGAAGGGAATCGGCTTGCGGGGATCGATCAAATCGAGAATGCGGATTTCGAGCAGAATAAAGGCCACAGAATCTTAATCATAAACGGTTGGGCCGGTTGCCGACAATGGTTTACCGCATGAAACAAACATTTGACAAGTGAAATGTTTCCCGGCGCAGGCGGTATAATGCGGGCAATGCTGCTTGAACTCGTGGTGGAGAACTACGCCGTGGTGGAACGTCTGCGCGTCCCCTTCCATCCCGGCCTCAACGTCCTGACGGGCGAGACCGGCAGCGGAAAGTCCATTGTGGTCGATGCGCTCGGCTTGCTGTTGGGTGGCCGCGCGTCCATGGAGATGATCCGCTCGGGGGCCGATCGGGCCCGCGTCTCGGGCATCTTCGAAAAGCCGCGCGCGGCGGCCTTTGCCGCCGTCCTGACCGGTGCCGGTATCGATTCGCTCGAAGAAGAGATCTTGATCGAGCGCGAAATTCTCTTAAACGGCAAGTCGCGCGCCTACATTGACTCGCGCCCCGTCACCGCCGCTTTCCTCAAAGAGATCGCTCCCTGGCTCGGCGACATCCATGGCCAGCATGACCAGCAACGTCTTTTCTCCCACGAAGCGCAACGTGACATGCTCGACGAATTCGGCCATAGCGCGCCGGCGGTGGAGCAGGTCGCCGCTATCTTCGAAAAATGGCGGAACGCCGGCCAGGAGCTCGAAGAGCTTGACCGGCTGGAGCAGGAGCGTTTGCGTCTCGCCGACCTCTGGGCCTTTCAGAAAAAGGAAATCGAGACCGTCGCGCCCCATCCCGGCGAGGATGCCGACCTCGAACAGCAGCGCCGTTTACTCTCGAATGTCAACCGCCTGGCCGAAAGCGCCACCGCCGCGTATGACTCGCTCTACGATGCGCCCGATAGTTGCCTGGCCGGTTTGCGCGCCGCCATCAAACGCCTCGACGACCTTTGCCGCATCGATGAAAAGATGATTCCGCTACGCGAAAGTTTGAAGCCTGCGGCCATCGTGATTGAAGATGCCTCACAGGAATTGCGCGACTATATCGGGCGGCTGGAGAGCGATCCGGCCCGGCTGGAAGAAGCCGAGGACCGTCTAGCGGCGCTCGACAAGTTGAAACGCAAATACGGCCAATCCGTGGGCGAAGTACTCGAGTTCCTGGGCACCATCAGCCGGCAATTATCGGCCGCCGAGTCGGCGGGCGAGCGGCGCGAAGAGCTAAAGCAGCAGCAGGCTCGCTACGCCCGCGAATATGAGTCGGCCTCCGGAGCATTGACCGAAACCCGCAAGAAGACGGCCCACAAGCTGGAGAAACGGGTGGAGACGGAGCTAGGTCAGTTAGCGATGGAACGCACCGCGTTCCGCGCCGAAATCACCCCCGCCGCCTGGAGCGCCCACGGCACCGATGCCGTCGCTTTCCTCGTTTCCGCCAACTTGGGTGAAGCACCTAAGTCCCTGGAAAAGACGGCTTCGGGCGGCGAACTCTCGCGCATTGCGCTAGCGCTCAAGACTTGCCTAAACGAAGCCAAAAAGCAAACGATCCCGCCCACCCTGGTCTTCGACGAAGTCGACGCCGGCATCGGCGGCTCGGTGGCGATCAGTGTAGGCAAGAGATTAAAGCAACTGGCCGGCAATCAACACGTCCTCTGCGTCACCCACTTAGCCCAAATCGCCGGCTACGCCGATCATCAGTATTTCGTAGAGAAGCGCGAGCAGAAGGGCCGCATCGTCACTACCATTCAGGAACTAACCCGCGAAGCCCGCATCGCCGAACTCGGCCGCATGATCGCCGGAGCCGACTTGACGCCCGAAACTCTCAAAACTGCGGAGCAGATGCTGCGGAGTTGAGGCACGAATCGATACCGATTGTCCTCGGCCAAGAAGAGGATGGCCGCTGGTGGGCGGATATCGAATCCATGCCGGGCGTGATGGCCTATGGAGACACCCGAGTGTCGG
>JANLPT010000399.1:0-27509 GCA_031367405.1 Bryobacteraceae bacterium | reverse complement strand
CCACAACGCCGAAGTCCCCGAGCCGAAGGGGGTCGTTAGGAGGGAAGGCCGCGTAAAACTTCTTGAAGTGATTTCGCAGTTGACTACAGTACTCGACAGCCAGTGAACTCATTGGGCATGCTCCTCATCTCTTAATTCAGGCGATCATCGCTACCGATTCTAACACACCGATATGTGCGGATGGTAACAGGAGGAATTCGTGTCAGGAGGAATTCGTGTCAAAGCCGCTCTGACCCGAGTTTAGGGTGGTTTTCTCCGTAAAGTATAGATTCTAAGAATGTTGTAGCGATCATTCGGCGATTTCGAAAGGGTACCCCTTCGCGGGGGCCCCTGCATTTGTTTCGCAAAATAAATGAGAGGAATTGCCCGTGAAATCCACTTTATTAATGAGATGTCCCGTAAACTCCGATTCGCCCCTCCGAACTATCCGTTGCACATTACACAGCGTGGCAATTATCGACAGCAAGTGTTCTTCTGCGACGACGACCGCGCTCACTTCCTCGTCCTCCTGGACCACCACGCCGACCTCAGGCAAGTTATCGTCCACGGCCACACGCTCATGTCGAACCACTTTCACTTGGCTTGCCCCCTTAAGGGGGACAGTCTGCTATGAGCCCTCTGCATCTTCGAAAGCAGCCTTAATTTACCCCACTGATGAGGGTAGCTGATGATCTACATTGAAGGAGTTATGCTACAGCCTCGCATGGCGAGGCTGGCAACTGTCGAGAACTTATGCAATATATTGCTGACGTGCTTCATCCAAAAGCCAAAAGCGCGGGCGCGGTGCAGTGGACTCATGGCCGTCTGTCCCGAATCCCTGTCCCGTTTTACAGTCCACTCGATTACAGCGATATCCTAGGCGTTATGCGCCTGCTATTGTTTTTGTTGCCTGCGGCCGGATTGCTCGCTGAGCCGTTGATTAAAGGCCGAACGCTGGATGGCTGGGAAGTGCGCGGTGACGCGATTTGGACCGTCAACAGTGACCGGGTGATCGTCGGCCAGCGACGACCGGTCAAAGAACATCCGCCCGAAGGCACGCCTGCCTGGCGGGGCTGGTTCTACCAACAGGCCTGGCTCTTCACCAAAGCCGAGTATGAGAACTTCGACTTGCATGTCGAATACTGGCTGCCGGTGCATGGCAACAGCGGCGTCGGTTTGCGCGATGTCTCGCGCGCCGAAGGGGGCATCACGTTGCCCTCGCGTGGCGACCGCACGTCGAAGGCGGCTTATGAGATTCAGTTGAACAATCAGTATCCGGACGATCATCGCTCGGGCAGCATTTATGGCTTAGCCAAGGCTCCAGAGGGTTTGCAGAAAGACGATGACTGGAACGCGATGGACATTGAGGCTCGCGCGGATAAGATCACGGTGAGGATCAACGGCAAGCTGGCCGCCGAACATGCGGTGATGCCGGAGCGGCCGAAGAAGGGCCCCATCGGTTTGCAATTGCACGACCGCAACAGCCTGGCGATGTTTCGCAATATCAAGATCACACTGCGGAAATAGCCCACGGCTTCCGCAAAAAAGAAGGGGCCGGCTTGCGCCGGCCCCTTTGCTGGGTACAAACGAGTTACTCAGCTAGCGGCTCACCACGCCGAAGGCGGCGGGGCTATTCTGGCTGATGCTGATCACGTCCAACTCCTGGAAGCCGCTCCGGAAGTAGAACTGATACTGGATCGGCCGGGAAGATAGGTTCATGATCAACGTGCCACCGGAGCAATCATCATTCACCTGGAAGCGGCCGGCGTCGCTTTCCTGGCGGGTGATGCTGCTTTGCCCCAGGCTGGAGCTGGCCACGATCCCCAGCAGGCCCAAGGTGTTGCCTCCCCGGTCCGTGCTGAGGCTCGTGTTGATCGCACCGGCGATGCCGAAAGGCTCGAAGACGTAGTTGGGAATGCGCTGGAACTTGAAGGCATAGGCCCCGGAAACTAGGCTTAGCGGATTGGTTCCCACTGGGCAGCCGGCCGGTGCAAGCGTCGCACTACCTGTCGCGCCACGACCGGGCGTGATACTGACGAAATAGATCGATTGGTTATTGGTTTGCACGTTGAAGACCCACGGGCCGGCCAACGAGGTGAGCGGATTCACCAAGCCGGGGTAACCGCCACGTCGTGCCGTAAATCGCGACGTCCGAGGTATTGATGATGTCAAGCCCCAGTGTGCCGCCAGGACCCAGGCGGAAGAAGAAACTATAGCGGAGCGGCCGGGAGGAGAGATTGAAGGTAAGGGCCGGACAAGTAGCTTATTCCTCAGTCACGCCACTTGTGCCACAACCGTTTGAACAATATCCTCTGTATGCCATCACAACATCCCTCACGGTCGGGGTTCGTTAGATGGTTGAATCTATAGGCGTGTCCAGGAGGGGATATCACGGACTCCATAAGGATATACAAGCTGTCAGAGTAACATCGGTAGGTCGCCGCGTGGCGAATCCGTGCTATCGCCTTGGACTGCGCCCCTAAACTGATAGCTAAATTTGAAGCTACTTTGAAATTCCGCGGTACGCCAGCCACTCCGACAATCGGGCGGACCAACTCTCGACGGGAGCGCCGGGCTTTTTCGTGGCCCGCAGACCAAAGCCGTGCGTGCCGTATTCGTAAATGTGCATTTCGACGGGGATCTTCAGCTCCTGCAATTCGAGGTAGAACTTGACGGTGGGCACGACGTGCGACGGGTCATCCGTCGTACAGACCATGAAGACCGGGGGCGCGTCGGGGCGAACCGGAAAGGCGAGGTTCATGGGGATCGCACTCAGCGCGGGCGGCGTAACGCCGGGCGGAATCGCGGGCGCTGAACCGGGCCGGTAGTAGGGATAGATCAGCACACTGAAGTCCGGCCGTGAACTCACCCGCTCCACTGGATCGCTAGCGCCATTGTCTCCGCCATCGTATTTGACGCCAATCATGCCGACCACCTCACCGCCTGCTGAAAACCCGGCGATGCCGATCTTGGCCGGGTCCACCCCCCATTCGGCGGCGCGACTGCGCACTAGCCGCACGGAGCGCGCCGCATCGTCGTAAACCTCTTTGGCCAACGTATACTTCGAGCCCGGCGCCTTGGCCAGCCGGTACTTGAGGACGAAGGCAGCGATGCCATGGTCGTTGAGCCAATCGGCAAATTCCCAGCCCTCTTTCTCGATCACTAACTGCCGATGGCCGCCGCCCGGTGCCACGATCATCGCCGCGCCGGTGGCCTTGCCTTTCGGCGGCAGGAAGACATAGATCGAGGGATCGTGCGTCTCGGTAAAGTTGCCCGGCAACTTCGCATATTTCCCGGCCTTCGATGGCGTGGAGACTTCCGGGGATGTGACGCCCACCGAACCCGGAGCGCCTTTGGCCCACAGCCGGATCTCTTCGCCTCGCTCGGCAGCAAGCATCAGACAGGGTATGGCAACCACGGCGGGCAACAGGCGGGAAAGTTTCATCAAGCAAACTCTATCAGAGCCGGAGCGGGGCCGCTTGAGCGCCCCGGATGCCTCTGCTATCCTCAAAAACAGGCCGGAACGATCTAGACGGCCGCGCAAGGAAACAGTCCCAACATGTCTGGCCATTCCAAGTGGCATACGATTAAGCACAAAAAAGCGGCGCTCGACTCGAAGCGCGGCAAGGTGTTCACGCGCCTGATTAAAGAAATTGTGATTGCGGCGCGCAATGGCGGCGATCCGGCGGCGAATGCGCGTCTGCGCACGGCCATTGTGGCGGCGAAGTCGCTGTCGATGCCGGCTGACAATATTGCCCGGGCCGTCAAACGCGGCACCGGCGAGTTGGAAGGCGCCACCATCGAAGAGGTGATGTACGAAGGCTATGGCCCCGGCGGCGTGGCCGTTTTGGTGGCGGCGGCGACGGACAATCGCAATCGTACGGTGAGCGATATTCGCAATATCTTCTCCAAGCAGGGCGGCAATATGGGCGAGCCCGGCTCAGTGGGGTGGATGTTCAAACGCCGCAGCACCATTGCCATTGAGAAGGCGCTGGCCACCGAAGATCAACTGATGGAACTGCTGATTGAGGCAGGTGGCGACGATCTGCGCGACGACGGCGACAGTTGGATGGTGCTTTCAGAGCCCATCGCTCATGAAGCGGTGCTCGAAGCGATTCATCAAGCGAAGATCGCCACACTGAACGCCGAGATCGCCTATGTGCCCGACAACCTGATCAAGCTGGAAGGCGTGCAGGCGAAGGCCATGTTGCGCCTGTACGATGCGCTGGACGATAACGACGACGTGCAGAATCTTTACTCGAATTTCGACATCGACGAACAGGACCTGGAGTAGACCCCGCGATGCGAGTGCTCGGCATCGATTGCGGCACCGAGCGCACCGGCTTTGCGGTGGTGGAGAGCCACTCGCTGGGCCATCGGTTGATTGCGGCCGGTGTGATCGTCACGAGCCCGAAGCTGCCGCTGGCCGCGCGTCTGTGTTCGATTGCCAAAGGGCTGCGCGAGGTGATTGGGCAGTTCGCGCCGCGGCAAGCGGCGATCGAAGAGGTCTTTCATGCCGTCAATGTGAAGAGCACTTTGAAGCTGGCGCATGTGCGGGGCGTGGCCATGTTGACGATCACCGAAGCGGGCTTGCCGCTGGGTGAGTATTCGCCGCTCGAAGTGAAGATGAGCGTGGTGGGCTATGGCCGCGCGGAGAAGAGCCAAGTGCAGTTGATGGTGCAAAGTCTGTTGCAGCTGCGGACCCCGGAGGAATTGGCGGTGGTAGCCAAAGAAGACGCCGCCGACGCGATGGCGGTCGCCATCTGCCATGCCAACCAGCTCGCCATACAGATCAAGATGGGGGTGGCGTCGTGAGGCTCTTCGTTCTGACGTGGGGCATCTTATCGGCGGCGGAACCCTCGCTGTTCTATTCGAAGAGCTTCCCGAACTCCACGCCCGCCTACGTCTCCATCCAGCTCGCCGCGTCCGGTGACATTATCTACAAGGAAGCCGTGGACGACGAGCAGCCGGTGAAGTTGAAGATCGAGCCGGAGGAAGCCGCCGAGATCTTCGCGTTGGCCCAGAAACTCGACCATTTTCAACATCCTTTGGAATCAGGCTTGAAAGTCGCTTTCATGGGGGAGAAGACCTTCCGTTGGGTGGCCGATGGCGCGCCACCGCAAGAGCAAAAGTTCAATTACTCGCAGGATCCCGACGCGAATAAGTTACAGGATTGGTTTGAGCGCATCACGGAAAGCGAAATGCTTTTCTTTTCACTCGAGCGAACCGTGAAATACGATAAGTTGGGTGTCTTTAAGGCACTGCTGCAACTGGAAGCCGCTTATGACCGTAAGCGCCTGCTGGCGTGGCCGCAGTACTTACCATTATTGGATCGGGTGGCTAAAAACTCGAGTTACATGAATTTGGCGCGGGAACGGGCGGCTTCGCTGGCCGAAGTCTTTCGCGCGCCCAAACCATCCGCTACGGAAGCCGTCAAACATCCATGACAAGCGCATCCGTGAAATTAGTCATCCTCGTCGCTCTCTCGGCCGGTGCGGCCCCAGCGCAGGAAGCTAAGCCTGCTGCCGCTGACGAGGAACAACAGGTGCTGCGGCAAGCGCTGGGCGAAGCCGGCAATTCGCCGGTGGAGTTTCAACGCGCGCTGGAAACGCACTTGAAGAAATATCCGGAAAGCGCGCGGCGCGACGAGATTGAGCGCGCCATTTTGAAGAGTGCGATGCAAGCCGAAGATCGCTCGCGCATCATCGCCTACGGTGAACGCATCCTCAAGAAAGAGCGCAGCGATGCGCAGGTGTTGCAGGCTGTGGCCGAAGCTTTGGTGGAACAGGGCGATAAGATGAGTGCCGCCCGCGCCGCTACTTACGCAGAGCAGTTAGTCGACTATCTGCGCATTTCGGCTAAAGAAAAGCCTGGTTCAGCGCGCGACCAAGCGAAATTCCGCAACGACCTTGACGAGAGCCTGGGGCGCGGCCACTTAGTGTGGGCCCGGGCACTGGAAGTGCAAGGGCAAGTTGCCGCTGCACTGGAGAAGGGTGAGGCAAGTTACCGCCAGGATGCCACCGCGGAAGCCGCCCGCTTTCTGGGCCGCACTTACGCCAAGTTGAATCGGCCCGCCGAGGCGGTGGCTCGTTACGCCGACGCCTTTGCGATGGATGCCGACGACCGCGGGCGCAACCGGCGTGAAATGGGCGAGGTCTACCAGAAGTGGAAGGGCAATGCAGTGGGCTTGGGCGACGAAGTGCTGAAAGCCTTCGACCGGGCGGGCAAACTTGGCGAGGACCGGCGCGCCGCCTTACGCCAAATCGACCCCAATTACGGCATCGACAAACCCCTCGACTTCACGCTTTCGGGCCTCACTAGCGAAAAGCTAAATCTGAAGAGTCTGCGGGGCAAGGTGGTGGTGTTCGATTTCTGGGCCACCTGGTGTGGACCCTGCCGCGCCCAACAGCCACTCTACGAACAAGTAAAAGAACGTTATAAGAAAAACTCCCGGGTCGTGTTTCTGAACTTGAATACCGACGAAGAGCGCGCCGGTGTCAAGCCGTTTCTCGAATCAAATCAATGGGTCAAGACCGTCTGGTTTGACGATGGCCTCTCCACTTTGCTGAAGGTAAACTCCATTCCGACCACCATTATTTTTAACAGCAAGGGTGAATTGGTGAGCCGCATGAATGGCTTTATCGCCGATCGCTTTGTGGAGATGTTAGCCGAACGCATCGAACAGGCGTTGGCAGAGTGACAGAGTGACAGAGTGAAGGACTGAGCAAGTGACTTTTCGTCGCATTGTCTGGATTGTGCTCGATAGCGTGGGCATTGGCAAGATGCCGGATTCGGTGAGTTACGACGGCCTACTCGAGAGCGACACGCTGGGGAATATCGCCCGTCAACGTCCGCTGCACTTACCCAATCTTTGCCGCCTGGGCCTCGGCAATATCCGCCCCTTCGCCGGACTGCCCCCGGCCGCAGCACCCCTAGGATCGTACGGCAAATGCGCCCTCGCTTCGCCCGGCAAAGACACCACCACCGGACATTGGGAGATGGTGGGCATCCACCTGGCCAAGCCCTTTCCGCTATACCCGCAGGGATTTCCGGCCAGCGTGATGCAGGCTTTCGAAACGGCCATCGGGCGCAAGACGCTTGGCAATTATGCCGCCTCCGGCACCGAGATCATGAAGGAGTTGGGCGAGCAGCATGTCCGCACCGGCTACCCGATCGTCTACACCTCCGCCGATAGTGTTTTTCAGATCGCCGCTCATGAAGAAGTGATTCCGCTTGCCGAACTGTACCGGTATTGCGAGATCGCCCGCGCTTTACTCAGAGGCGAGCACGAAGTGGGCCGCGTCATTGCCCGGCCATTCACTGGTACTTCCGGTGCCTTTACCCGCACGACGAACCGGCATGACTATGCCGTGCCCCCGCCGCAAGGCATGTTACTCGACTTACTCGCCGAAAATAGCATCGATGTCCACAGCGTCGGTAAGATCGCCGATATCTTCCTGGGCCGGGGCATTCGCTCCAGCGAAAAGACTAAGTCGAACGCTGACGGCATGGCTAAGACCATCGCCGCTTTGGGCGTCCTCAACGAGGGTCTCATCTTCGTCAACTTAGTCGACTTTGACTCGCTGTATGGCCATCGCAACGACGTGGAAGGCTACGCGCAAGCGCTCGAAGCTACCGATGCCTGGCTTCCGGAGCTAATGAAGCAGTTGAAGCCCGGCGACCTCTTAGTGCTTACGGCCGACCATGGCTGCGACCCCACCACCGCCTCCACCGATCACTCGCGGGAGTATACGCCTTTGCTCTGTTACGGCCCCCAAGCACTGGCCGGTGTGGCATTGGGGACCCGCACCAGCCTCTCCGACATCGGCCAGACAGTGGCCGAAAACTTCGGCGTTCACCTCGCGGCGGGCACCAGCTTCCTCAGCAATATCACCAAATCCTGACCCGCTGAAGAAAGGCGGTTAACAACGCTCAACATAGGGGGCTGGGGTCATGATATATTTCATCACAATGCTGCGGGTCGCATCACTGCGGTATATCCGCAACGAGGAAGGTCTTAAATCATGAACCTGTTCAAGGTAATTCGGCAACTGGCCATTTGGTTGAGTGTTGGCGCGCTCATGTTGAGCGCACAATCGGAACGGGGCACCATCACCGGTACCGTTCGCGACGCCTCCGGGGCGATTGTACCCGGAGCTAAGGTCATCCTGACCAACACGCAGACGGGCGTGAAGTTTACCGCGGCTTCGAATGCGGCGGGTGAATACACGGTGCCGCAATTGCAAGTGAGCACTTACAGCGTACGCGTGGAGAAGGAAGGCTTCCGGCCGGCCAACGTGACAGGCCTGGTGCTGAATGCCTCGGCCACGATGCGCGTGGATACCGCGCTCGAGGTGGGCGCAGCCACCCAAGTGGTGGAAGTGTCGGCCAGCGCGTTGTCGCTGTCGACCGAGAATGCCAAATCGAGCGTGACGATCAACAACAAGCTGGTGGACGAACTGCCACTAGTCGTAGGTGGCACGATGCGCAGCCCCTTCAACCTGGCGGCATTGACGCCGGAAGCCAAGAACGTCGGCGGCGATACGGGCTTCATTCTGGGCGGCGGCCAAGCGGCCGGCTACGGCACCAACCTGGATGGTATCTCCGCCAATACCACCCGCGCCCTGACGCAGAGCTGGGTGGCAGTGAACGCGCCGTCGATTGAGGCGATCACCGAGTTTACGGTGGACACCAACGGCTTCAAAGCGGAGTTCGGCCAGGCGACGGGCGGCATCATGAGTTTCGCCTCCAAGTCCGGCACCAACAGCCTCCACGGCACGGCGTACGAGTTTCTGCGCAACAATGTTTTGGACGCCAACAACTTCTTCAACAACGCCCGCGGAATCGCGCGTCCCATTTATAAGCAGCACGATTTCGGCTTTTCGGTGGGCGGCCCGGTCGTGATTCCGAAGCTGTACAATGGCCGGAACAAGACCTTTTTCTTCGCGAGCTACGAAGCTTTCCGCAACCGCGAAGGAGCTACCGGCGCGCAGCGCACCGTGCCGACGCCGGAAATGTACAACGGCGACTTCCGCAACTGGGTGAATGCGGCCGGGGCCCAGATTCCGATCTATAACCCAACCTCGCAAACCACCGACGCGGCAGGAAACGTTACGCGGGGAGTGTTCCCGAACAATCAAGTTCCTGCTAGCCTCTTCGACCCCGAAATCGTGAAAGCGCTCGGTGTCTTCCGCAGCGGTGCCACGCCGGCGCCGAACAATGGCGCGGCCCCGGGCACCGTGGGCTACGTCCAAAACAATTTCCTGGTTACCGGTGGCAGCGTCATCCGTCCGAACACCAAGTTCAGCGTGAAGGGCGACCACGTCTTTAGCGACAAGCATCGGATCTCTGGTTACTGGGGCTACAATCGCTCTTTTGAGAAGCCGGGTGGGAACGGTCCGGCCGACTTGCCGGGCTTGTTTGTGAACTACAACGATACGCGGCGTCCGTCGGACGTATTCCGCGGTAGTTGGGACTGGAGCATTTCGCCCACGATCTTTAACCATTTCTACGGGGGCGGCAACAATTGGAAGGAAAATCACGATCCGCCCCAAGCCACCGTTTTGAGCGGCATCGACTGGAAGAGCAAGTTCTGCGCCATCAACGTCGCGGATTGCGCCCAAAACCTGGTGAACATGAACTTCTCCAATGGCTACAGCCAATGGGGCGGGCGCGCCAACAATGGGTCAGAGAACTTCATCAAACAGTTTGCGAATGACGTGACGATCATTAAGGGCAAGCACACCATCAAGTTCGGCGCACAGGCGATGTATCAGTTCTACAATGGCTTCGGCCGCCAGTGCGTATCCGGCTGCATGACGTTCGATTTCAAGAACACGGGCCGTCCCGGCGACACCAACTTCACCACCGCAGGCGGCAGTCCGATCGCTTCAATGCTGCTCGGCTATGCGGCCGACGGCGTGGCGGAAACCGTCCGTTACATCGGGCAGCAGTGGCCGTCGTATGCCGGCTTTGTCCAGACCGACTGGCGCGTGAAGCAAAACCTGATGATCAATCTCGGCCTGCGTTGGGAGACCATGCTGCCGCCGACCGGCGAAAACGATAGTTGGAGCGACTTCAACCCGACCCTGGCTAATCCGTTGGCCGGCAATATTAAGGGCGCACTGATTTACGCCGGGACGGGTGCGGGCCGCCAAGGGACGCGCTCGTTGGCGGATTCCTACTTCAAGGCTTTCGGCCCACGCTTCGGCATGGCCTACACCTTCAAGGAGAAGACCGTCATCCGCGCCTCGGCCGGTTTGAGCTACGGCAACATCACCACGGTGACGGGCTCCACCCACCAGCGCGGGTTTACCTTAGGGCTGAACTTCCCAGACAACAGCAACGGGCTGTTACCGTCGTACCTCGTCAAAAACGGACTGCCGGCCTGGTCGGCACCGCCATTTATCGATCCGAGCTTCGCCAACCGCGATGCCATGCCGTGGTGGCAGGGCGCGCAGGCGACCAGGCCGCCCGCCTTCGTCACTTTCAATTTGTCCATTCAGCGCCAACTCTCGTCCACCATGTTGATGGAGACTTCTTACAACGGTTCGCTCGGATCCGGCTTGCAGGCGGGCTTGCTCAACTACAACCAACTCGATCCTACGCTGCTCACCAAGTACGGGGCGACGTTGTTGAACTCCCGGTTTGATTCTCCTGCGGCGATCGCGGCGGGCATCACCGCGCCGTATCCCTCCTTCGGTGCCGCGCCTGGTTTACGTGGCACGGGCGGTTGGGGTACGCAGGCCACGGTTCGTCAAGCGCTGCGTCCCTATCCGCAGTACAGCACCATCGATACCGCTTCGGGCGGCGGCGACCACTCGGGCCACTCCACCTATCACGCCTTCATGCTGCGCTTTGAGAAGCGCTACTCGGGGGGCTTGCAATTCCAGACCTCTTACGTATTCTCAAAGCTGCTTACTGACGCCGATAGCTACTGGGTTGGCGGCGCGGCTATGGACCACTTCAATCGTGGCCTGGAGAAGTCAATCGGCCAGTTCGACGTACCGCACAACTTCAAGATGGGTACCGTTTACGACCTGCCGTTCGGCAAGGGCAAGAAGTTCCTGGCGAATAACACCGTGGCGAACTGGATCATCGGTGGCTGGCGAGCCTCCGCTACCGCCTTCTACTCGAGCGGAGTCCCGCTGGGCTTGAGCACTAGCAACTCGCTGCCGCTGTTCAGCGGTGGCCTGCGGCCGATCATTTCGAGCTACGACGGATGGCGCGCGCCGACCAAGGGTGACCACTTCGATCCGTTCGTTGATCGCTTCGTGCAGCCGCAAGGATTCTTTCCGGCCCAGCCCGCGAATACCTTCGGCAATCAGACTCGCTACAACCCGAAGTTCCGCCAGTTCGGGAACTACAACGAGAACATCTCGATCGCGAAGAGCTTCCCGATCAAGGATCAGATCCGGCTCGATTTCCGCGCCGAGGCGTTTAACGCGTTCAACCGGGTCCGGTTCGGAACGGGCAGCCTCCAACTCCAGAGCAATCAGCTGGGCCAGTTGACTGGTTCTGGTGACCTTCTCAACTCGCCACGCTCCATGCAGATGGCTTTAAAGCTCTACTTCTAAGGGCCTCTTCAATCAGGTGGGGCGGACTTCCAAGTCCGCCCCTGGCCGAATCCAACGAATCTTGATTTTCGAGAGTGTTAACTTGGGACTATGCTCGATGAACATGAGTTTCGCCGTCATTGCGACGAAGCTCTCGCCGATCTCTTCAAAGCTCTGAACCGGGCCACCGAAGATCATGATTTTGACCCCGATATGGTCAGCGGTGCCTTGCAGATTGCCTTCGATGAGCCGCCCGGCAAGTTCGTGGTGAGCCCACAAACGCCGCTGCGGCAAGTGTGGGTATCGGCCCATTCGCGGAGTTTCAAGCTCGATTGGAATGCGGAAAAACAAGCTTTCATCCTGCCTGACACGGGCGAGAGTTTGAAGCAGATGATCGCCGGCGCGATGGCGACGCACCTCGGCGAACCCGTCGAACTGTAATGGCGGGCGTGTATCTCTCTTATCCTTTTTGCGCGCAGAAATGCACTTACTGCAACTTCGCCTCGGGCGTGTTGCCGCGTGAACTGGAGCCCCGCTATCTCGAGCGCATTGCCGCCGAGATCCAGGCGGCTGAATGGCAGTGGACGCCGGACACGGTGTATTGGGGTGGCGGGACGCCCAGTTTGATGCCGCTGGAATGGCTGGCTCGGCTGCATGATCTCATCCCCGGGCGGCCTTGGCGGGAGGCGACGATGGAGGCTGCGCCCGGCACCCTCACCGATGAACGTCTGCGCGGCTGGCGCGAGGCCGGCATCACGCGGGTCAGCCTCGGCGTGCAATCTTTTGTGCCGAAGGAGATCGCGCGAACGGGGCGTAAGCACACGGCGGCGATCGTCGAGGACGAAGTGCGACGCCTTCGCGCGGCTGGCTTCGAGGACTTCAACCTCGACCTGATTGCCGGCCTCGCCGGGCAAACCCGCGATAGCTGGCGCGAGTCGCTCGATTGGATCGAACGGCTCGATCCGCCGCATGTCTCGGTGTACATTCTGGAAGTGGATGAAGACAGCCGGCTGGGCGCTGAAATGTTATTGGGCGGCGTGCGCTACGGTGCCAGCGATGTGCCCTCTGATGAATTGATCGTGGAGCTCTACACCGCCGCCATTGAGCGCCTCAAGAGCCTCGGCATCCTGCGTTACGAGATTTCGAATTTTGCCAAACCCGGCCGTGAGAGCCTTCATAATCTCAAGTATTGGCAGCAGGCACCCTACCTGGGATTCGGTGCCGACGCCCATTCTTTCGATGGCCACGAACGCTGGCAGAACGCCGAAAGTGCCGAGGATTATGTCGCCCAGACCAGGAACATGCAGCGCGAAGTCGCTCAGCCTCATCAGGAGCGCTTTTTTGTCGGTTTGCGTTTGATGGAAGGCATTGTGCCCACCGCCGCCGAATGGAACCAATGGGCCGTCCCGATCGCCGGGTTCGAAGCCGCCGGATGGCTCGAACGCGCGGGCGACCGGCTGCGGCTCACCTCCGCCGGCGTCCTCGCCTCCAATGAGGTATTCGAAGCTTTTGTATGACCCCTATGATTGACCTCCGCAGCGACACGGTAACCAAGCCCACACCCCAAATGCGCCACGCCATGGCGCACGCCGAAGTAGGGGACGACGTCTATGGCGAAGACCCGACGGTGAACGAACTCGAACGCCGCGCGGCCTTGGTGACCGGCAAAGAAGCCGCGCTCTTCGTGCCTACGGGCACCATGGGCAACACCATCGCCATCAAACTCCACACCGAACATGGGCAGGAGGTGATTTGCGAGTCGCGCTCGCACATCTTGAACTACGAACTTTCGATGATGGCTTGGTTCGCCGGCTGCGTGGCGCGGCCGATCCCCACGGCGAATGGCCTGCTGAGTTGGGAGAAAATTCGCGCGGAGATCCGCCCGCTGGGTCCGCATGCGGCGCCGACCGGCTTGATCGAGATCGAGAATACCCACAACATGGCGGGGGGGACGGTGTATCCGCTCGAGACGATTCGCGAGATCGCGCACGAGTCGCACCAACTCGGTCTACCGGTGCATATGGACGGCGCGCGGCTCTTCAACGCCGCCGTAGCCAGTGGCTTGCCGGTGGCCGGCATCGTAGCTCCGGTTGACTCGGTGATGTTCTGCCTCTCGAAAGGTTTGGGCGCCCCAGCGGGATCCATGCTGGCGGGGACCCGCGCCGCCATCGATCGGGGCCGGCTGCTGCGCAAGCGCTTGGGCGGCGGCATGCGGCAATCCGGCATTCTGGCGGCGGCCGGTTTGCTGGCGCTCGACGAGATGCCCGCGCGCCTGATGCAGGACCATGCGAATGCCCGTTGGCTCGCCACCCAAATCGCTGGCGTCAACGGTCTCGTCATCGATGCCAGCCAGGTGGCCACCAACATTGCCATCTTCGATGTCACCGGCACCGGATGGACCGCGCCCGCCTTCAGCGCCGCCCTCAAAGCTCGCGGCGTCCTGATGAACGCCATCAACGCCCGGGACATTCGTCTGGTGACCCATTATGATGTGGATAGGGGCGCTTGCGAAGCCGCTTTCGAAGCCGTTCGAGAAGTGTCCCAACGTCAGGGTGAGGTAGTGTAGTTGCCGCAAAATAATCCGTTGCTGAATCTCGATTTTCGGATTCGGTTCGATCAATTCCAGGCTGACCAGGTGATGCCGGCTCTGGACATCCTGCTCGCTGAAGCAAACCAAGCCCTGGAAGTGCTCGCCCGCCCGGATTTCGGGCCGCGCACCTTCGATAACACTCTGGCCGTGCTCGACCTGGTTACCGAGCGTCTCGAGGACGCCATGTCCTTGGTGCGCCATTTGGAAGGCGTGGCCACCACACCCGAGCTGCGTGCCGCCTACAACGAGGCCGAGCCGCGCGTCAGTGAATTTCTTTCGTCAATTCCCTTGAATCCCGGCTTATGGAAAGCCATCAAGGAAGTGGCGGCTGGAGGCGAGGTTCCGGGCCTGAATCCGGTGCGCCGCCGGTATCTGAAGAAGTCCGTGGACGGGTTTCGCCGCCACGGCGCGGAACTGGATGACGAGGGCAAGCGCCAACTGCAGGAAGTGGAAGTGGAGCTGAGCCGCATCACGACAAAGTACTCCGAAAATGTTCTGGACTCCACCAACGCTTTCGAGTATGTGATCACGGAAGAATCGCAACTGGCCGGCTTGCCCCCTTCGGCCATCGCGGCCGCCAAACAAAGCGCCGAGGCCAAGGGCTTGGCTGGGTGGCGTTTCAACTTACAAGGGCCCAGCTATACGGCCATCCTCACTTACCTCGACGATGCCGGTATTCGCGAGCATTTTTACCGGGCCAATATGCGCCGCGCCGCCGCCCCGCCTTTCGATAATCGTGAACTGGTGGAACGTATCCTCGCGTTGCGCCACCAGAAAGCGCATCTACTGGGTTACTTCAATTTTGCTGACTTGGTTCTCGAAGACCGCATGTCGAAACGCGGCGCGCGGGCGCTCGAATTCCTGGTGGAGTTGGCCGCGCATACGCTGGATCGCTTCGGGCACGAGAATCGCGATTTACTCGCCTTCCGCCGCAAGTTGGAGGGCGATCTAGCCCCGGACCCGCAGCCTTGGGACGTGGGCTACTACGCGGAAAAGCTGCGCCATGAGCGCTATGACTTCGACGAAGAAGAGCTGCGGCCCTACTTCCCCTTGCCCCAGGTGGTGCGCGGCATGTTCGCACTCACCGAGAGCCTTTTCGGCATTCAGGTGGTGGAACGCCCCGGCGTACCCGTGTGGCACGCCGATGTCCGCTGCCACGACATTCTGGATCGCGATGGCACGCTGTTAGGCTCCTTCTATTCTGACTGGCACCCGCGCGAGACCAAGCGCGGCGGAGCCTGGATGGATGCGTTGCGCACTGGTGCGGGGAACACGAAGCCCCACATTGGTTTGATCTGCGGCAACCTCACGGAGCCCATTGGCGGCGCGCCCGCGCTGCTCACCCACCGCGAAGTGGAAACCGTCTTCCATGAGTTCGGCCATCTATTGCACCATTGCCTCAGCCGGGTGGAACTGCGGTCGCTCTCCGGCACTAACGTCGCCTGGGATTTCGTCGAACTGCCCTCCCAGATTATGGAGAACTGGTGTTGGGAAAAGGTCGCACTCGACCTTTTCGCGCGCCACTATCAGACCAACGAACCGATTCCGGCCGGCTTGTTTGCCAAGCTGAAGCGGGCCCGTACCTTCCGCGCCGCTAACGTGCAAATGCGCCAACTGGGCTTCGGCATCGTCGACCTTGAACTGCACATCGACTTTGAGGCCAAAAGCTATCGCGAAAAGACCGGGGGCGACGTCATCCAATTTGCGCGCGAAATGATGCAGGTGTACACGCCGGCTGACCTGCCGCCCGACCACGCCACCATCTGCTCTTTCACCCATCTTTTCTCGAGCCCCGTGGCTTACGGCTCCGGTTACTACTCCTACAAATGGGCTGAAGTGCTGGACGCCGACGCCTTTGGCCGCTTTAAGGAAGAAGGCGTGCTGAACCCGGCCGTCGGCCAGGCTTTCCGCGAAAACATTCTGGAAAAAGGCGATAGCGAGGATCCCGCCGACCTCTATCGCGCCTTCCGGGGCCGCGAGCCCGACCAGCGTGCCTTACTCGATCGTTCCGGGTTGCTGACGCTACAATCGGACTAGATGTTCCTGAAGATCCTTGGCCACCCGGTTTTCCAAAACCTTAACTTTCACATGCCGCTCATCGTTGACCTGTCGCATCCGGTGGTGATGCTCGAAGGCGAGAACGGCTCCGGCAAATCCACGCTCCTGCACTCCATTTTCTACGCGCTGAAAGGGGAGCAGGCTCCGGGCTACATTTACAAGTGGGAAGGGGGCGTGCCGGACGCCCCCAAAAGTTTCCTTTTCGACGCCGAAAGCCACAACCCCCGGATGCAACTCGAGTTCTTCAAGGACGACCCCAAGATGACGGAGTTTTTGCAAATGGCGAGCCACGGGCAAGTGATGCTCGCGATGTTTCAGGACAACTTTCCTGGCTTACCGGAAGGCACTATCCTGCTCCTCGATGAGCCCGAGATGGCGCTTTCGCAATCCAACCAGCGCCGCATTCTCAAAATGCTGTTCGAGTTGGTCGAGAAGAAAAACTTTCGCATCATCTGCGCCACCCATTCGCCGATCCTGATCAATTCGCCGGAAACCTACGTGATCAACCTTGACCGCCACATCAACAAAAACGTCGCCGACTCCAGCATGGGCTTGCAGGGCGGCAGCACGATTCAGTAGACGCGAGACCCGCCACCCGCAGCGCCAGGAGCCTGCGCTACAATCGGGAACGAAGGAGGTATTCGATGGGCCCCATTGGCGTTCAAGAGATGATTGTCATCTTTATCGTTGCGCTCGTCGTTTTCGGACCAAAAAAATTGCCCGAACTCGGCAAGACAGTCGGTAAAGCGCTCACCGAATTCCGCCGCGCTCGAGACGAGCTGAAATATACGTTCGACCGCGAAATGCAGACGATCGAACGGGAGACCTCAACCGTCAAGCAGGAGATGCAGAAGCACGTGGACGAGATCAACACCTCGTCCAATGACTTGCCTCATGACCATTACCACGACAACAGTGGCTATGGAAACGATGCCTACTACGATAACTACGACAGCTATTCGTACAACGCTGAATCTACCAGCGGGACGGAAGCCGCATCTTCCGGAACGACCGCCGAAACTGTAAGCGCATCCGCAACCCAGGGCGCTGATAACTCGATTTCCTCGACGGAAGTGGCGTCGGCATTGCCGCCGTCACCTGCCGCGCTGGAGGGTACGATTTCTGTTGGTTCAGCCGACGGAAAGCCCGATGGCGAACCCCGGCCTCGCGCCCCGCGCGGTCCGGCGGTGGTGGCCTAAGCGGTCCGTCCGCTCGAAATCGAGATTTCTGCAAAAGCGCTGGTAATCATGCCGGAAGAAATTAAGCCTGGCGGCGAATCGCCGTCTATCGTCCCTGACTCGTCCGCTTATCAGGACGATCATCATGCCACCTCAACCGGACTGACGGATGCGGCACCGGATCAACCCGGTGCCGTGTCTTTGCCAGCGGTGCCAGCCGTCATTGCCGTGGCCGCCGTACCCGTCGCGGGGGGCGCACCGCCGTCCGGCCCTTCCGGCAAAGATAAAGCCGGCGAAGATGACGACGGCGATGACGATGGCATGCTGCGCATGTCATTTATGGAGCATCTGGAAGAGCTGCGCAGCCGCCTGCTGAAGTGTCTGGCGGGCCTTGGCGTCGCTTTCCTGTTCTCACTATTCTTCGCGCCGCAAATGTGGATGCTGGTGCAGCAACCGGCCGAAACCGCCTTGCGCGAACTAGGGTTTACTCCGCGGCTGATTCAACAAAGCCCCATCGACGGCTTCATGACCATTTACGTGAAGCTGCCGCTGCTGGCTTCGATCTTTATCGCTTCACCCTGGATTCTCTGGCAGATTTGGGGCTTTATTGCGCCCGGGCTCTATCAACGGGAACGCCGCTTCGCCGGTCCTTTCGTTCTTACCTCGGCGGGGCTTTTTATCTCCGGCGGCCTGTTCGCCTACTTCGTCGCCTTCCGGTTCGGGCTCAAATTCCTGTTGGGCGTCGGCAAAGATATCAAAGTGGAGCCGCTGATCTCCATTGTGGAGTATTTAGACCTATTCATTAACGTAACGCTGGGCGTGGGCATCGTCTTTGAAATCCCGATTCTGATCTTTTTCCTGATTATGTTGAGGATTACGACGCCAAAGTTCCTTCTCGCAAACTCCCGTTATGCCATTCTTGCCATCGTGATAGTGGCGGCCGTGGTGACGCCGACGCCCGACGTCGTCAACCTCATGATCTTCTCCTTACCCATGATTTTGCTCTATTTCGTTGGCATTTTCGCGGGTTGGATCCTCACCCTGAGGCGCGACGGCAAGAGCTTCCCCTGGGGCAAACTGTTCCTGTTTGTCGCGGCACCGCTGCTGCTCACTGGCGGAATTACTGTCTGGCTGATGATGGCGAAATTAGGCTATCGCCTGTTATCTCACTGGCCATTTCTAGTGAAATAATATTTGTACGGTTTTTGTTTCCCTAAAACTCAGGTATCGTAAGAGTTCTGGGAAGCCATGGACCTCGAAAAAGCCATACGCGGATTGCTGGCCGAGCGTAATCGGATCAGCGGGATCATCACGCAGTTAGAATTGCTGGAGCATAGTCCAGCCGATACGCCCGTGCGCCAGCCCAAGCCGCGCGGTCGGAAGAGCATGTCCTCTGCGGAACGCGAGGTGGTGTCCACGCGCATGCGTCAATATTGGGAATCGCGCCGGAAAGAGAAAGAGAAGTAAGCACTTCCGGAAGCTACTGCTTAAAGAACCACAGCCAAAAGTACTGTTCGCCGGCACCAATGCGGTGGCGCGGCTCAAAGCCGCAGCGTCCAGCCATCTCCACTGCTTGTTCATCGGAGAACGGCACGCCGAGCCAAGTATCGTCCGGTTGCGTTTCGAGCGACGCATCGCCCTGCACCTGAAATTTGAACAGCCCGCCCGGCCGCAGTAAGCGCTGTACTTCGCGCACATAATTTTCGATCACTTCCCGGCTCGGAATGTGTTGGAAGACAATGCTTGAGAAGGCAAAGTCGAATGGGCCGGGCACGTCCGCGAGATCCATGCCGTTGTTCTGGTAGACGTGGGCGTTCGGGTGATGGGCCAGGGCACTCTTCGCCATGCGGATCATCTCGCCTGAGACGTCGACGGCGTGGACTTCGCCAAAGACTTTGGCCAAGGCCCGCGTCACCCGCCCCGCACCACAGCCGATCTCCAGCACCCGCATTTGCTGGGGTGCTTTGCCCTGGCAAATGTTGATCATGTCATTCAAGATCTGTTCGCTGACGGTCTGTTCCCCGGAGGCGAAGAACTCGTCGTCGCTCCAATTCTCTTGGGCCGTCTGCACATAATAGCGTGCGTTTTCCTTGGCCCGGGCATCCCAGTCGGCCTGCATTTTATCGAGTTGCTTCTGAAGTTCCACCAGACCTCAGTGTAACCAAGTGCCATGGCCTAAACTCCATGGCCTAACTCCATGGTCTAAACTCCGGCGAGATTCGGATGGATTTTCACGAATCCGTAGTCCATGCACATGACGTCGAGCGGTAAGGCGGCTAGTTCATCCACCTCAGGGATCGCTTGGGGCTCCCGGTCCCGGCGAATCAAGTGCAGGTAGTGGCCACAAGCGTCGCACACCTGGGTCTCAACATGGGGAATCTCTTCAGCGTGGTAGCAGTAGACTTGCTCCGGATCGTCGTTGGCGCATTGGGGGCAGCGTCCGCGGCGAAAACTCCACTCCTGCTGGCAAAGCGAGCAGACGAGCGACAGAGCAGTGCCGTCGCCTTCGCGGTCGAGTACGCCACATTGCGGCGGCTGTCCACAGCGCGGGCAATGGTTGGGTGCGGGCGTACCGGAAAGCGGTGGCGGAGCTTGCCGCAGCATCAGGCGCGCCAGCAGGCTCCGCGCCGACTTCACTTCCCGCCCCTCCAGATACGCCGCCGTCGCTTCCTGCAATCCTGCGCCGTCCAAACCACGGGCCGCTTGGCGCAGGGGTGCCGGAGCATGCCGGGCAAGCGCGGGAAGATCGTGGAAGTCGCCGGAGAAAGCAGCCACCTTTTCGTAATAGGCCAACACTTCCCTGGCTGCGGGAAACCGTACCGCCAGAGCTTTCGCCCGGGCGATGCTGGACTCAGGCATGCGCAATCGCTTCGCGAATCAGCCGGATCGGTGCGCCGGTTGTGGCCCACTGTTGGTCAGCTGTTACGGCCGTGACCCCCATACCCTCGGCGACTGCCAGGCACACGCGATCACCCAGCGAAAGCCCTTTGATTTTGGAGAACCGTGTGGTGGCGGGAAGATGGCTGGAGGTAAAGTCGACGATGGGTACGGCTAAACGGCCCAAAATCTCACCGGCCTGTTCCGGCGTAGCCCCTTGGCCAATCAGCTTATGCAAGACTTCCGCGGCGTTGATGCTGGCGATGACGCTTTCGTCCAATACCTCATCCACCACCTCTGAGCCAGGCTCTTCCTGCAGCCAAGCCAAAACAGCGGAAGCATCCAGCAACCACTTAATCGCCATCTTGACGCCGTTCCACCATCAGCTGTTCACTTAGTGAAACTCCGGGCGCGACCAGCCGCTTTACCGCTTGACGAGCCGCTTGGCGAGCCGCCCGCTTCGAAACCAAAGTTAATACCCCATTATCAAGAGCCATCACAAGCTCCTCGCTACCCTCGATCCCCATATCCTGGCGAATTCTGGCAGGAATTACCATTCGTCCCGTAACATCAACCATGACTGTAGCTGTGGCACTCATAAAACTATCATGGCATGAATATCTTAATTTGGCAACATTTTCCTACTTGGCTTAACCTCTTAGCCACTTCGCGTGATGGGCCTTGGCCCATTGGCGCGTCACGCGACCATTAATCATGGACTTGAAAGCGCCTGGAACCGCCGCTGTACCCATATAGACGTGCAAGATGATCAGCGCAATGGCCAAAACGGCAACCAGCGGATGCATCGCCACAGCCGCCAACCGAAGTGTTCGCGGCATCCACTCCGGAAACCACAACACGACGCCGCTGACGACCAAAGCAATTCCCGCCATAGCCTGAAGCCAAAACAGCATCTTCTGGCCCGCATTGAACCGGCCGGGTTCGGGCAGCCCCTCATCCTGATTCATCGCGTACTTGTGCGAATTCTTCAGCCAGACCCGATCGTCGCGATCCAGCCTCATCTGGCCGGCCCAACGCCGGAACATCATCCCGAATACCAGAGCGAACATCAGCCCAGCCCAAGGGTGGGCGAAGCGTGTCGCGTTGCCGCCGCCGAAGACGCTGGCTAGCCAGTAAAGCTTGTGCGACCAAAGTGCCAAGCCGGTAAAGGCGGCGTAAACGAAACTCAGGGCCGATAGCCAGTGGATGGTACGCTCGGCGAAGTCATAACGATTCATCTTCGCGGGCCCCCTCGTGCTTTGGGCCGAACTTGAGGTAGTGGAAAAACGAACCCAAAACGCCACCCGCAAAGAGCAGCGTCCCTAGCCACTTGATGGGCCCCTTCCACAGAATCACGCTGAGGGGAATGGTAGGGTCCTTCGGCAGGCCATAGGCGACGGGGTCGGAGGCATCCTTCAGCACGTACAGGACGTTGGTGCCGCCTACTCCTGCGGGATTGTAGACGCCCGCCTTTGCATGGCCATCCGACTTCAACACATCGGCCCGCGACTCGGCCACGCGCAGCATCTCCGTGCGCTCACCGAACGTCAGGCAATTCGTGGGGCAGCTCTTGATGCAGGCTGGTTCCAGGCCGACGGCGACGCGATCGGAACACAGAGTGCATTTATACACTTTCTTCGATTCGGGCGACAGACGGGGCACGTCGAACGGACAGCCAGTGATGCAATAACCGCAGCCGATGCAATTCTCTGAGACAAAGTCGACGATGCCGTTCTTGGCCTGGACAATGGCCCCGGGCGCGGGGCAAGCGCGTAAGCAGCCCGGGTCGGCGCAATGCATGCACTGATATTTGGACATCAGCCATGACATGCCGCCGTCGATTTCACGCTCGTTGAACTTGATCAAATTCCAGAAGTTGGGGGCGAGGTCCGGCATGGTCTGGTAAGTGCCGCCGAAAGTGCCCATCGTGAACTCCTGCTCGTTCCATTCCTGGCAGGCGGCTTCGCACGCCTTGCAGCCGATGCAGAGCGTCGTGTCGATCAGCTTGACAACAGTCTGGGTCATGTAACATCACCCTTCGCCAGGCCGTCCAGCCGCGAACGATAGTGAGCGGATAACACGATGAGCATCAGATCTTCTCCAGATTCACAAGAAACCCCTTATACTCCGGCGTCCCGGAGTTCGGATCATACACGGACGCGGTTAAGTTATTCACCAGCGGACCATTCACGCGTCCGATAAATCCCCAATGAATCGGCAGCCCGACATGATACACCGTACGGCCCGCAATCTGTAACGGCCGCAAACGCTTAGTCACCAACGCCGGACCTTCCACCTTACCGCGTGCCGAAGTCACACGAACTAAGTCACCGCTCTTGATACTCTTTACGCGCGCCAGGGCATCCGGCACCTCGACAAAGAAGTTACTCTGCAGCTCGGCGCTCGAAGCGACGTTTTTCGTCCAATAATGAAAATGCTCGGTAAGCCGGTAGGAAATACCGACATAAGGGAAATCCTTAGCCGCTCCCAACTGGTCGCCCAAGCCTTGGATTACCCAGGCCGCCGGGTTCGAACTCACTTCGGGATGGAGCGGATTGGCCACCGGCGACTCGGCTGGCTCATAATGCTCTGGGAAAGGACCCTCAACTAACTCGGGAGTGAATAGTTTGGCAACGCCCTCAGGCAACATAGTAAATGCACCATATTGCTCGGGCTTGGCATCGCTCTTGTAGTCGGGCGCGTCGCCTTTCCAGCGTTGTCCATCCCAGCGTATGGGGGAGCGCGTCTCATCCCACGGTTTGCCCACCGCATCGAGGGAAGCGCGATTATAGAGAATCCGCCGGTTAGCCGGCCAACTCCAGGAGTAATTCGGATAAAGGCCTAAGCCGGTAGGATCTTCCTGACCTCGACGGGCCATCAGATTGCCGGCTTCAGAGTAAGAGCCGGCATAGATCCAGCAACCGGCTACGGTCGATCCATCGTCTTTCAGTTCGCCGAAGCCCGCGATTTGCTTACCCGTATTCAAGTCCCGCCCGCTAATCTCGCGAGTTACTTCCGTCAGCGAAGGCGAGTGCGGCGTAGCGTAGTCCCACTTCATTTTCGCCAGAGGTTCGGGTGCCGCGCCACCTTCTTTCTCGTATAACTCGCGAATTTTGAGGAACAGACGCGACATGATCTCCTGGTCGCGCTTGGCTTCGCCGGGTGGTTCCAGATTCGTCTCTTTCCATTGCAGCCAGCGCGATGAATTCACAAAAGCGCCGTCTTTCTCGGCAAAGCACGACGCGGGTAGTAAGAAGACTTCCGTGCCGATGCCGGCCGCGTCACCAGCTTGCGGATAGTATTTTTCGGCTAACTCCTTGGCTTTCCAGAAGCCGGCTGTCTCCGTCTCAAAAACCTCAGCGACAATCATCCACTTCAATTTCGAGAGCCCCATCAACATCTTCTTGGTGTTAGGGCCATTGGCGACCGGGTTCATGCCCCAACTAATCAGACCATCCACCTTGCCCTCGGTCATGCCATCGAAGAAGTAAGCCCAGCTATGGTTCGCCGTTTCCGCCGCTTTTGGCAGCCAATCATAGCCAAAGTCATTTTCTGGCTTTGCGTCCGCACCATAGTAGGCCTTCAATAGACTCGTCATGAACTTAGGCGTGTTACCCCAGTAGTTCATCGAGTTCGGACGCAGAGCCTTCGGGGTATTCGCTTTCAGATACTCGTCGAGCGAGGTCCAGTTAGCGCGAGGAAGTTTCAAATAGCCGGGCAACATGTTCCAAGCGCCCATGTCCGTGGAGCCTTGGATATTGGCGTGTCCCCGTTGCGCATTCACGCCGCCGCCGGGCATGCCGATGTTCCCCATGAGTAACTGCACCATCGCCGCCGCGTGAATCAATTGCACGGCGTGTGAATGCTGCGTCCAGCCGAGAGCATAGAGCACCGTACCGCTCTTATTCTCGGCGTGCGCGACGAGAATCATATCGGCGGCGCGCTCAAACTCGGCTACCGTACATCCACAGATCTCGGAGACCTTTTCTGGCGTGTAGCGCGCGTAATGCTGGCGCATGAGTTGAAACACACAGCGCGGATGCTCCAGCGAGGGGTCCACTTTCGCGAATCCGTCAGCACCTAACTCATATTGCCAGGTGCTCTTGTCGTAAGCTTTCTTTTCCGCGTTCCAGCCGGTGAAATGTCCGCCTTCGAAGCCAAAACCTGGGTGGATGATGAAGCCGGCATTGGTATGTTGGCGGACGTAGTTGGCTTGATATTGGCCAGTCGACACCGAGCGGTGGATGAGTCCGCCTAAGAAGGCGATGTCGCTTCCGGCGCGGATCGGCACATAATAATCGGCCACCGCCGCCGTGCGTGTGAAACGCGGATCGACACAAATCAGTTTGGCCTTACGCTTGAGGCGCGCCTCCATCGCAAAACGAAAGCCGACCGGATGATTCTCGGCCGGATTGCCGCCCATCACCAGAATGACGTCGGCGTTGGCCACGTCGGTCCAGCCATTGGTCATCGCCCCTCGCCCAAACGTGGCAGCCAGACTGGCCACCGTGGGGCCGTGTCAAAGCCGGCTTTGGTTCTCGTAGGGCAACAGGCCCAAGCCGAAGCGGAACTTCGAGATCAGGTAATTGATCTCATTGGTGTCCGTGCAGCCGCCCATCATGACGATATTTTCGAGCCGGTTCACCGTACGGCCCTGCTCATCTTTTTCGACGAAACCCTGATCGCGCGAAGTCTTGATGGCCCGCGCCATCTTCTCGTAGGCCTGCTCCCAACTGATGGCCTGCCATTCCTTGGCCCCCGGCGCCCGGTACAAAGGACGCGTCAGGCGGCGATCCGAATTAACGAATTGCTTGAGCGAAATGCCTTTACTGCAAAGCGTGCCCCGGTTAACGGGCGAGTCAGTATCGCCTTCAATGTGGACGACGGCGGGGCGTACGTTGCGGGCCTTGTCGCCCAACGTATGCACGATAACGCTACAGCCGACGGCGCAATAGGGGCACACACTGCGCGACTGCGTCGTGCGCGAAATCTTCAATTCGCGGACCGCCGCCTGCGCCGGGACGAGCGAGAAGCCAAAGGCTGTCGTGAGCGCTACCGCGCTGGTTTTGCCGAAATCGCGCCTGGAGATCACCGTACGAGTTAATCACACCGGAGGGAGGGAGGCAATTGTGCAACAAGCTGTTGCACAAAAGGGGCCCTTCCCCGATTAAGAGATCGAAGCGGAACTCACCATTTCAACCGAAGCCGTCGAGGCGCTTGAAGCGCCCCGCGCTATTGGGAATCGCCCAAGTCGTAAGCGTCCGTGACGGTAAGCCGGACCCGATAACGGCCCAGATTGTTCTGCCAATGCGCATTGTCGTTGATGGCCATCAATAGGCGCCCCACCCCTAAGCCTTGCTTCAGCAGCTTCGTCCCCAGGAGAAAAGTTTCGCCGGTGCCCACGCGGCCAATCAAAGCGCCGAAGGGCTGCCCATCTACCAGATTCGTCTTGTAATTCGGGCCGGGCTTCTGCAATCCATCCGGACCCGTGGCCCAGCCGTCCGTCTCCCAGGACAGGCGCGTAAAGCCGCTCGCCTTCGAATCGATCTCCGAGTCACCCGACAAGGCCACGCCCGTATCAAGCCAGTCGATCTTGCTGGCATGCAGGATGGAATGCACCTCCACCTGGCGCGACACCAGCTTCTGCCGTACCGCCAGCCGCCGAATATTCGCCCAATTGAGACCACCCTCGTCAAACGCCTGCACCTTGCCACGCAGCACCGTGCCATTCACCAAACGAATTACACTCAACGTACGGTCGAGCCCGTCGGTGTGGCTCGGCATGATGCGTTCAAAGAGCCGGTAGAGCGGGCGCGGCTCATGCTGATCGGTGTCCTTATAAGCCAGTAACAGCGGCGTCATCACCGGCACGCCGATGGCCACCATATCGGCCACCGCCGCATCGCGCTGTGCCCGGTCACTGGTCTTCTGGTCGGCCGCCGCTAGCGTTGGCAAAGCTTTCGTGATGCGCTCCGTCTCCACCGCACTGGCCGGCTCGCCCGAGTGCACCGAGAGAATCTGCGCCAAGGGAATGGCCCGCCCATCCACCTGGATGGCCTTCAAAGCCGTGGTCGCCTCGCGCAACACACCTTCCTTATCCAACACTTGAATCGTGGTCGCAGCTTGGGCCAGCACCGCGCAGAAAATCAGCAGCAATCGCATGCCGCTAACGTATCAGGTTTAGGGCAGCTTAGTCTCAATAAACTCCAGCATCCGCCGCTGCCCATCCAAATTTCCTAGCCGCGCCTCAATGTTCACGTATCGCACGCCGAGCTTCGTACACAGCCGCGACAGCGAGCCGTCGTCATCGGGCGGTGCCTTGTCCTGCAGCACCACATTGAAGGGCGACGTCTTCAAAATGTCGAAGTCCGGGCGATTCACCGTGAGCATGAACTCGCGCGGATTCCCGGGGTCGGCCAGCGAGACCTCATCCGAAATCGGCACCTCGGTTTGCACCGCATAGCCCGGCCCATTGTTATGCAGCGCCACCAGCAAGCCGCCCTGCGGCGGTAGAATCGCTTTCACAAACTTGCGCCGGTCGCGCTCCAGATAAATGAGCGCGTTTTGCACGGCGGCTTCGGATAAATCCAGATTGACACGGCGCAAATTCCGCTCGGCACCCTCGCTCGAGAACATGCGGTTCGGGTCAATTTCCAGCGCGCCCACCGGCACCTGCCGGCTCAGACTTTGGACGGTAAAGCCCGTGCCCTTGTACTTCTTCATGTGCTGATAGAGCAGCTCGCGCGCCGAGGTTTCATTGCCATGGACGTGGAAGTAGCGATGCGTGCTGCGCCCGTGCCGAATGATGTCAAAGCGCACACCCGCGATCTTCTGTTGCCTGGAACGAAAGGGCCAGAAGGGCAGACAGGCTGAGGCTAGAAACGAACGGCGTTCAGTGTTGGATGACATGCTGGATGACATAATGACGAAGTGATCTCCTCCATAATCGCAGACGCTCCCTCAACCGTGCCTGCTGACGCCGTGCCTGCTGACGAACTAAACCCCTGGATTTCGGCGGAAACGCGCTTCCACCAGGCGGCCACCCTGCTGGGCATTGACGACGGCATGCGCAAGATGCTCGCCACGCCCACCCGCGAAGTCACCGTCGCGATTCCGGTGATGTTGGACGATGGCCGCCTCGAAGTCTTCACCGGCTATCGCGTGCAACACTCCATCGCCCGCGGACCCGCCAAGGGCGGCATCCGTTTCGCGCCCGACGTCAGCCTCGACGAAGTGCGCGCCCTCTCCAGTTGGATGACCTGGAAGTGCGCC
>JANLPT010000320.1:0-34576 GCA_031367405.1 Bryobacteraceae bacterium | reverse complement strand
GTTGAACTCCATACCTTACTTCGGCGCGATTATGGTGAGCGTCGGCCTTGCCTTAGTGGCGCTTTACAGTTCGGCACGCTCAGTATGGCGCTGTACGTGAGCGGCGTCACGTTTCTAATCACCAGCTTGGAGGGTTTCCTGTTGACGCCAGCGCTAATGGGGAAAGCGTCACGCATCAACCAGGTCGCACTTTTCGTCGGGATCCTGTTCTGGGGTTGGATTTGGGGCGTGATGGGAATGATCCTGGCGGTGCCAATCATGATGGCGCTTCGGAGCATTGCGGATCACGTGGACGTGCTGTGGCCAATCAGGGAACTACTCGGGGAAGGTACGAACGCGACGAGTCTACCGCAACGAAACTCCTGAGCGATTCGGCTAACCATGAGGGGGGAAAGTGCCGGGCGCTTTAAGTTGGAGATGGAATCCTCGGAAGACGCCTCAAAAATCCAATGGCCATGATTGGCCCCAACCGTGGCAATTGGAAGCTTGGCTTAGCGGCACAAGACTTCGCCTTACCAAACACTTACACCCACCTGAGTACGGTTGTCTCATTTACAGTTCCAGGACCAATTGCTACCGTACCTGTGAGGTTACAAATTATGAAACGACTTCTCCTTCTGCCGGCGGCCCTGCTAGTTCTCGGCTCCCCGGCATCCCAAGCATTGCGCGCGCAGGCAGACCACAAGGTACTCATATGCCATCTCCCGCCGGGCAACCCTGAGAATAGTCAGGAAATTCTGGTGGACTATCACGCAGTTCCCGCGCACGTTGCCAATCACGGCGACACGATTGGTTTCTGCCAGGTCCTGATTCCGGGATGATCCGTGGGTCAGCTCTCGAATGGAAGAGATCGATGTAAAAGACGCTCTTTCCCCAATCCGCATCTCGCCTGAACCTAACTAACCACACAAGGTTACAAGAAGTTACGACCATTCCTGAGCCCTCGCCAGAGGTGGCGGGGAGGCTTTGGGGAAACTTTAGGAAAAGGGGAGCCCGTACTCCCCTACCTTTTTTGATACGCCGGTCTTCCTCATATGTGGTTGTAAAGTCGATGAATTATTCTTGTCGTGGAGGAGATAGGTGTATGAGGGTGAATGACGCCGATCCCGCACGCCGATCCCGCCGTCATCTTACCGCCGTCGATTCACCGGACGAAGGGGATACGGGCAATCCAGCCGAGGTCGCCGGGCGCTTTCCGTGCGTTAGCGCAGCGTTCGGACAATCGGCTGCCCTGAATCGATATCGGTGTAAAAGGTCTGGGCCCGATCTTTACTCCGGCAGACTCCCAGTGGTGGCCCCGTAGGGCCGATGTGTTATACGACACTTTGTCGCCACAACCGCGACGCTGAGGACTTCGAGCCAGCCCTCACTTACATGCGCAGATACACCAAGACACGGGCGGAGTGCCGGGGGCGCTTGGTAGCCTGCTAAAACCTGCACCGTCGCGCTCGTAACCCGGTAGCTCATTTCTGCGCCCGCCTCGACAGCCTCCCGGCCGCCTCGCCCCCGCTCGCTTTTACTGATCTTGGATTGTCCGTTCCCCTGGGCATGCCTGGCACCAACTGCGCGCCGTTGCGCCGGTGCGCTTACACACGAGCAGAGCACAGCAGCAAATCACAAGGAATAAGGAACGAGGGGAGCATGAGGACATCGTATCAATGAATGATGCCGTAGGTTGAAGGCAAGAAAGACTTCTACATCGCAGAAGGTGGGTGGAATCTGCTGGATGGGTATGGTGCGATGGAGTCGGAAACCAATCCACCGAACACATTCGGTTGGTTGCGGGGGCATGATTTGAACATGCGACCTTTGGGTTATGAGCCCAACGAGCTACCAGACTGCTCCACCCCGCACATGTATGGTAACAATCAAATGAAGAGAAGGCAATCACCGATGCCCAGTAAACCCCGTAAATCTAAGAAACAGTTCACTAAAACGAAAGAAGTAAAAGCGCTGGCCCGTGAGCAGGTCGGCCAAATTAAGAGCGTTCGCATCATTGAAGAGACGCCGAAGAAGAAAAAGCCTAAGTACCCGCAGCCATTCGAGTGACCTCTTCCTCCTGCCGGCCCTCGCTCCACCCCAGACGCGACCCCATCTCTGCCGCCAACCCACGCAACGCCGGCTCATCCCACGGCCGCTCGTAGCCCCAATAGGTCGACACATGCAGCAAGTCCGGCAACCGCTCTACCCACTCGCACTCCACCGCCTCCTCGATTTGCGCTTTTTCTAAAGACCCCAACCGCGCCGCCCTCTGCAGCACCCGCGGCGCTCGCACCCCATAGGCCATCACTACGGCCGGATCGTGCGTCTTCTTCAAAGACTCAATCGTCCGGGGAGAATTGCCGTTCAGCGGCACCTTGGCCGTCGGATGCACCTCCCGCAGCTCAGGCGGCGCGGCCAGATCGGCGGCTTCCTCACTCATTGACCGGTAGGTGGTGTACTTTCCGCCCGCCACATGCACCACCCCATCTGCCGACGCCCAAATCCGATGCTCCCGGCTCGTCGACGTTGCCGACGACCCGCCGCTTTGCACCAATGGCCGCAGCGCGCTATACGTCGCGATCGGCACCATCCCGGCGGACTCCGGGTAAATATCAGCGGCAATCTTCAACAGATAGGCCGTTTCCTCCGCCGAAATATGCACGTTATCCGGTGACCCATCGTGGTCCACATCCGTGGTCCCCACCAACGTCAGATCTCGCTTACTACCCCACGGGATAAAGAAAATGATCCGTCCGCTCTCCTCAAAATAGGCAATCGCGTTGTCGCTCTGATTCAGCCGCGGTAGAACGATATGCGACCCCCGCACCAATCGCAGAGTATTCTCCTTCGGCCACACCTCGCCCGCCCAAGGCCCGGTCGTATTCACCAATTGACGAGCCTTCAGCGCAAACGTTTGCCCATCCAAACCATCCCGCACCTCCACCGTCCACCCATCGCTTTGTTGCGAAAAGTTCACCGCCTCCAGGTAGTTCATCAACACCGCGCCGTTCGCCTCAGCCTCAAACAAATTCTCCAAAACGAAGCGCGCCGAATGCACTCGCGCATCCCAAAACACCGCCGCCGACACCAGCTCATGCGGATTCAGCCCCGGCTCGATCTTCGCCAACTCCGCTAAAGTCACCCCCCGATGCGGCGAAATGTTGCGCGACCCGGCCAGCGTGTCGTACATCCATAGGCCCGTGCCATAGAAATACTTTGCAAACTGGCTATACATGGGAATCAGAAACGCCAGCGGCTCCACCAGGTGCGGCGCGATTTCGAGCAATGTTGAGCGTTCCCGCAACGCCTCGCGCACGAGCCCAAACTCCATGTATTTGAGGTACCGCAGCCCGCCGTGAATCAGCTGCGAGTTGCGCCCGCTGGTGCCTGAGGCGAAATGTCCCTTGTCGATCAGTGCAATTTTGAGAGGATGCCCCGCCGTCTTGGCGCGCAATGCCAAGTCGCGTGCGATGCCCGCCCCGTTCACGCCCCCACCCAAAATCAGGACGTCGAACGTCTCTGCTTTGAGCGCCGCCATGCGTTCCTGCCGCTTCAAAATATCTGCCTCCGTTCTGTCAGTCGATAACATCCCCTCCCTTACGGCCGGGGTTCGTCAGACTAAGGAAACCCGAGCGTGAGGGAGGGATGTTGTCGAATTAAATCTTCGGACGCTTCTGATGCCAATCGGTCCGCTCCTGAAACGCCTTGCCGATGGCCAATATCAAATTTTCATTGAATGCCCGGCTCACCAATTGCAAGCCGACCGGCAACTCGCCCGCAAATCCGCAAGGCAACGACAAGGCCGGCAGCCCGGCCAGATTACCGGCCGGAATGATGCCGCCAAAGCCGCGCTCGGGGCCCGTCGCCGAGCTCCGGCTACCTCCAGCTCCGCCCGCCGCCCCACCGCCCGCCGCATCCAAAGCCTGCGAGATGCGCGACGCCGGCCCAGGGCGCGACGTCGTCAGAATCGCGTCATACTGCGCAAAGAACTGCCCGAACGCCTCGCGGATCAGGCTGCGGATGCGCATCGCCTTCAGATAGTCCGTAGCCGGAATCTCGAGGGACGCCTTCAGCCCCGCAATCTGCTTCTTATCGTCCAACTGATCGGCGCGGCCGCTGCGAATCAGTTCCTCGAAGATCGACGCGGACTCGGCCCCGATCACCGCACCGATCACCGCGCCGTAAGGAAACTCCGGTATCTGCGCTTCCACCAGCTTCACTCCCAAGGACTGGAACGCTTCGACGGCCGTCTGAAAAGCCGCCTTGGCGGCAGGCTCCGCCGCCGCGTCGAAATCCACAGGCGCGTACGCCACGGTGATTTCGTTCAGCGGACGTGCGAATTGCGGGGCGTAGTAAAAGCTCTTGCCGGCGGACCCGGGATCTTTCGCGTCGCTGCCGGCGATGCTCTGCAGCACCCAGCCGCAATCGTCCGCCGAGCGGCCCAGCACGCCAATCTTGTCGAGCGTCCAACTCAAGGCCATGGCACCGTAGCGGCTGACGAGTCCGTACGTGGGCCGCAGTCCTGTCACGCCGCAATACGCCGCCGGCGTTAGGATTGATCCGCTCGTTTCCGAGCCCAGGGCAAACGGCACTAAGCCGGCCGCCACTGCCGCCGCCGACCCCGACGATGACCCGCCGCTCCAATGCGCCCGGCTCCACGGATTCAACCCTGGCCCCGACATCGACGCCGCCGGAAACCGGTACCCGCCGCCCCCCGCCAACTCCACCATGGCCAGCTTTGACGTCAGCACCGCGCCCGACTTCGCCAACTTACTAATTACCGTCGCGTCATGGTCAAACACCTGCCCCGCATAAGGCCGCGCGCCCCACGCCGTCGGCTGTCCTTTCGCCGCCAGCAAATCCTTCGCGCCAAAGGGAATCCCCTGCAACATGCCGCGAAAGCGTTCGCGCTTCAGCTCCGCATCCACATCTTTCGCCTTCAGAATGGCCGCTTCCTTCATCAGCAACGCCACCGCGTTATATCGCGGACCCAGCCGCTCCAGTCGCTCCAAATACCCGCGCGTCAGCTCCTGGCAGGAGAATTCCTTGCGCCGCAAACGAGCGTTCAAGTCGGTGACCGGCGCGAAAAAGATGTCGTCGGTCACGGTTTAAAGGCGAAAGCCGGCTCCACGGAGATGTCGATCTTAAACTGCGCCAGACGGTCGGAATTGGCTTTGATCTGGTTCCGGGCCAACGCCACCAAGTCCTCCGCCGCCGCCGGCACCTGCGCCGTCAGCAAAGCGGGCGTGGCCAGGATAGCGGCAAACGAACGGCGGGATGGTCGTGGCATCTACCCGATAGTCTACGACGATCCGCGCCCATGTTAGTCGTCAGGCTAGTCCCGCCCCAGTTCCACCAGCGCCTCCACACTCGGATCATGCAGCCACCGATGGCCGCGCCCGTAAGCGCGCAAGCTCACCGCGCCTTCCAGCGTCAACAACGCGTTGTGCTGCCGCGCCACCGCCGACAAGCCCTCCAGATCGCTGCCTGCGGGGGGCACAATGGAATGCACCGTCCGCCCCGCCGCCCTCCACGCTTGCAGGCATTCGGCCAAGCTTGCCGCCGTCAGTGCGCCCCGGCGAAAATCCAGTTCGAAATCGAAGCCGCGCGTCTGCCCAGGCACCGGCCCCATCTTCACCCGCCGCAGATGGTCGTAAATTGCCCCTGCCGCTTCGAGGTCCGTCGCCCGTACCGAATAGCGCGTAAAGCCGTTCAAGCGTTCGAGCGGCGCGTGCGAATCGGAATGAGCGGGAATGCCCGTCAAGCCCAGGCTATAGCCGTCGCGCCATCCGGCCCGCACCGCCGCCCACAACATCGCAATATACGCCGCTTCGCCCACCGCGAACTCCGCATTGAAAGCCGCCCGATTCTGGCCCGTGTCCCGGTCAATCTGGCGGAAGGCCTCGAAGGCCAAAGCCGCCGATTCTACCGGCACCATCAAAGCCGGTTGCGCACCTTGCGGCCGCGGCTGAAAGCTCTTCGTCACCTTCTCATTAAATGTGCGCACCGGCTCTTCGTCGGCCGGCCCAAACGCCACCGCATTCACCACCACCTCCCGGCCCCCCGCCGGCCGCATCCGCCCGATCAGGATGGACTTCGGAAACAAGCCGCTGGCCGGCGACGACGCCAGCCCCAGCCGCAGCAACAGCGGCGCGACCTCCCCATGATTCAAACCGTCCACGGCCAAATAGTAGCTCGACGGATGAATAGGATCTTGCTCCAGCGACAGCGGATACACCCGGATCGTCGGCGTGTCGATGTTCTTCAAACGGCCTGCCAGCCGGTGCCGCGCGTCATCGGTGAGTTTGCGCCCCGCATTGGCCAACGCATCCACCGATTGAAAGAGAACGTCCGCAATCGCGGCGGCCTCGCTGCTGCGCAATGGCAGCTCAAATGGCACCGGGGTCAGAGTTCCAACCCTTGCAAGTAGCTGCGGAACGCCGCGCCGAGTAGCGGGTGCTTCAACCCGAACTCCACCGTCGCCCGCAGAAAGCCCTGCTTGTCACCCGCGTCAAAGCGCCGCCCCTCAAACTTTAAGCCGTAGATGGGCTGCGAACCCAGCAAATGCCGCATCCCATCGGTCAACTGAATCTCGCCGCCCGCCCCCGGCGCAATGCGCGTCAACGATGCGAAGATCTCGGGCGTCAGCACGTACCGGCCGATGATCGCCAGGTTCGAAGGGGCGTCTGCGGGCTTCGGCTTCTCCACCAGGCTCTTGATCCGGTAGAGGCCCGGCGCAACTTCGTCGGCCTCGACTACGCCGTAAGCCGAGATCTGTTCGCGCGGCACTTCCATCAGCGCAATTACTGAAGCGCCGTACTTCGCGTGTACTGCCGCCAGCTGCCCCACACAAGGCGTCTCCGAGTCGATCACGTCGTCGGAGAGCACCACCGCAAAGGGCTCCGGGCCTACCAACTCGCGCGCACACAAGACGGCGTGGCCCAGCCCTAACGCCTCCGCTTGCCGCACGTATGAAATTTGGGTGAGCTTAGCCACCGATCGTGCCACCGCCAATAGGTCGTTCTTTTGGCGCTTGGCCAGCATCTGCTCGAGCTCAAAGCTTTGGTCGAAATGATCCTCAATCGTCGTCTTGCCACGGCTGGTGACGATGATCGATTGTGTCAGGCCCGCCGCCACGCACTCTTCAATGCCGTACTGGATTAAGGGCTTGTCCACCAGCGTCAGCATCTCTTTGGGCACCGCTTTGGTGGCCGGCAGAAATCGGGTACCCAGACCGGCGGCCGGGAAGACGGCTTTTCGTATGGGTGGAAACATGGTTCTCAAACTAGTTTACCTTTCGCTCGATGGCGCAAAAAAACCTGATGGTCCTCCAATTGGTTTACGATAAGAGCGCATGGCAGCGGAGCAGAGTAACGGGTCACTCGCCGAATTGGCAATCAAGATCTTTCAAGACGCCTATCGGCTGCAAATGGCGGGCGATTTAGACTTGGCCGCCGATTTGTACCGCCGCTCCATTGAAATCCACCCCACCGCCGAAGCGCACACTTACTTAGGCTTTGCCTACCGTCACCAAGGGCGTCTCGAAGACGCCATCGTCGAATGCGAACGGGCCATCGCGGTGGACCCCACGTTTGGCAACCCCTACAACGACATCGGCGCTTACCTGATTGAGCTCGGACGCTCGGAAGATGCCATCCCCTGGCTGCTCAAAGCCACCCACAGCGAGCGCTACGAAAGCTATCAGTTCCCCTGGTACAACCTGGGCCGCGTCTACACCGCCAAGGAGATGTACCGCAAAGCCGGCGAGTGCTTTCAGAACGCCCTCGACATTGAACCTGAATACGAGGCCGCGCAAAAGGCCTTCGATCGCCTCCGCCGCAGCATTCAGTAGCCGGCCTTCTGCGGCAAGGGGCGGAACGGGAGTTTTTCGTCGCAGCCTTCCGCTCCTTGCCCATCGGCGGCGGTCCCTCACTGCCCGATGGAGCGTTCTCTGCGGCGTTGGTTCAACACGGCAGCCTTCGCCCAACCAGCCGCTTCTAAGAGTGGTACCGGCTCTGCGGCGTGAGGCGGTCGTTCAGGGAATGGGGGGATTCAGGTACGCGACCGCCAACGCAGTCAGAGGGTGGTCATCGTCCAGAGCGCAAGCATGGAGAATTAGCGCTTGTAATATTCGGCGTTTTTGGCCGTGAAGTCGTTCCACTTCTCTGGCAGATCGTCGAGCGCGAAGATGGCCGAGACGGGGCAGACGGGGACGCAAGCGCCACAATCAATGCACTCCACCGGATCGATGTAGAGCATTTCGGCAGCTTCGAAAGCGGGTTCATCTTTCTTTGGGTGAATGCAATCGACGGGACAAGCGTCGACGCAAGCGTGGTCTTTGGTTCCAATACAGGGTTCAGCGATTACGTAGGCCATGTGAAATTTTTGCCCGAGACGCGCTCAAGCATGAAATTTCACAGTAACATAGGCGCGGACGGCACGGGGTTGGGGGTTTTCTTGGGGCGTGCGACATGGAAGCGGGACGGCAGCGGAAGTGGTTTAAAATGTAGGACCGTCTGAGCGTAGGCGTACGCTCGGGACCAGCCCCGCCAGTAATGGCGGGGGCTTGCGCGGGCGTTGCCCGTCGTGAGAACCATGAGGCTCCCAATGGGGCACCCAGTGGGGCGGGCCCCCAGACGGGCCTCCAGGGGATGCCCCATAAGCCGAAGCCGGTCGAACTTCTAGCTTAGAAACTTCAATCCCTTCGTCGCTGCATAATCTTCCCAGTGTTTGTACATCGGAGGTGCTATACGAAACTTCATGTGCTGGTGATAGCTAAACCACCGTGTCACGTCTACATCAAATGCAGCCTTCAGCCGTTCATCCGTGATCGCATCAGTCATTATGAATAGACTCAGACGATCAAGCTTCGTCAGGAGTTGTGTAGTCACTCTGCCTCTGATCTGAGCTTCGTGATCGTCGCTTTGTCTACCTCATTTGCATAGTGATGGCATTCGTCATCATAGCCAAACTGAAGGGGGGCCCAGACCATGAGGTACTCATCAACGAATGCGTTATCGGCTTCAATCACCTCGCCATGAAGCTTTTCGAAAAGCGTTGCCTGCACATAGAACTTGTTCCAAGCATCATTCTCTTCCTGATGCAGCTGCATCGCTTGTTGAATGTTGGTTTGCTTTTCCGCTATTGCCTGCATGCCAGTTTGAATGGCGTTTTGGGTTTCGGCAACTTTGACTTGTGCTTGAGCGACCTCGACTTGGGCCTTACTGACTTTGATTTGCCAGACAACCAGAATGCCAGTCGCAAGGACCGCAACCCAAGCGACGGCAGCTTCGCCCGTCCACCAGTTGCCATCGAAAAGCACCTTATCAAAAATGGGTAGATGCTGCCTGAGCCAAAGGATTAACCGTTCCATGGCTCACCAGTTTACCAGCGCCCGACATTTACGATTTCGGCGTGTCGCGCTTTTCGGCTTAGGTGGTCGGCGGAGGGGGGGCGCTACGGGGCAAGGTCTTGACTCCCAGGGGCATCCCCAGGCGGGCCCCCTGGCCAGACCCCCTGGCCCGCCTTCATTGATAATCAAAAACTTACGAGCATGCCTCATGGAGAGAGCCCTCCGTCGGTGCGAGATTCCTTGAACGAGTAACTAATTACCGATTCTCAGAAGTATCTAGTCGAAACTATGACCCTAATAGGTCATAATCAGGTCATGAATGCCCCCATACACGAGGTTAAGGCAAAATTTTCGGCCTACTTGGCGCTCGTGGAACAAGGCAACCATGTCACCATTCTGCGGCATGACAAGCCCGTGGCGGAGTTGCGACCCATCACGCCGATTGAGGCGTTCGACCCGATGTCTGAGGAAGAGCTGGATGAAATCGATCAACATCCGCTTTTTCCTGCGGGTGAGCCGCGTTGAAGCTGTTGCTCGACGCTTAGGTGGTAGCAAGCGACCCCGCTATCGAGCCGCGACCGGAGGAAGCGGGCCAGAACCACATTTCATAGCCACTTCAGCGAGTTCGAGTTAAGGCATCGCCCGCTCCCTCCAGCCGGCCGCGGCTCAATTACGATTTCGCTCTGTCGTTAACACTTCGTCGACTGCCGCCTTGGGGCGATCCTCAGCATCCAACGCCCGATGGAGCTCCGTAAGCTGCTCCGCCATGCTGAAGGCCGGTAACAGTGGACGCTCGGCCGGAGCCCACGTCGTTCGGGCCTGAGCGTGCAGACCGAAGCGATACTGCAGCACCAGCACGATCATCCGCATGCCCAGCCAGAAGGCCTTCCACAAACTGCCCGTCACCGATGAGACACCGACCCGCACCCGGTAGTTGATCGGGATCTCGACAAAAGGAATCCGGTGCGCGATCACTTCCATCAGCAGCTGCGGCCCGAAATGCGATCCGCCAATGGTGAGGCAGGGGCGGATCGTCGTCAGCGCCTCGCGATGAAAAAGACGCAGCGTGCAGCCCATGTCGGTGAGCATCGTGGTGTTGAACAGGAACTCGGTCATCTTCGCCACCGCCCAGTTGCCCCAGCGCAAAAACAAGCCCATGTTCGCGCCCTTCCAGATAAACTCACGGCTGGTGCGCGTGCCGAAGACCACCGGCATGTCATCCGAGTATGCCAACAGCTTGATCAGATCGTTGCCGCTAAACGTGCCGTCGGGTTCGGAGAGCACAATCAGGTCGGCGGTGCAGTGATCCATGCCGCAGAGCAGAGCGTTGCCATAGCCCTGTTGGCTCTCGAAAATCTCTCGCGCGCCAGTGCCGGCCACCTCTTCCGAAGTACCGGCCGCCGCGTTATTGTTCACGACGATCACTTCGTCGGCCAAGCCAGTGGCAAAGACATCGAGCGTGGCGGCGCGTATGGAATCCTTCTCGTTATAAGTGGGAAAGATGACCGCTACTCGTTTACCGCGCCACATGCCTATGTTTGTTGATCGGCGGTTGCGCCGGAAACCTTTTCGGCCACCACAAGAAATTGTCCGGCGAACGGTCGCCAAGGCAAGGCGAGATACAGCCTGATCAACCAACCTGCGGTAGGCAGACGCGACTTCATGCTGAAAGGCGTGAAGCGCGGCTCCACGTGGACGACGCGAAAGCCGTTCGCCCGCAAGAAGTCGCAAAAGCCGTTGTCGGTGTAGGCGGTGCGATGGGTGTAATCGTCAAAGTAACGGCGCGGTTCGAGACGAAAGTTCGGCTGCACCACGATCAGCCGTCCGCCCACGCGCAGTATGCGCCAGGTCTCACGCAAGATCTGTTCACCTTGTTCCAGCGTGAAGTGCTCGAAAAAGTTCGACGCCAGCGCCGTCCCTAGTGAGCCCGAGGTTAGCGGCAACGGCTCCAAGGCCGATTGGATCAGCGGCGCGACGCCCGCTCCCCAATGGCTCACTAGGGCCGGGTTGATGTCCAACGCCCACTTGCGTTTGGCTTGGACCGCTGCGGAGAACTCGCCGTATCCGGCACCCCATTCCAGCAACGCGTCGTCCTGGTTTACCCAACGCTGGACGTAGCCGGCGATGGCGCGCCAGACGACGGCGCGGCGCGGATCGTGCGGAAAGCGAATCTCGTGATAGGTGATGGCGGGCGCGCTCATAATTTTGGTTTGTAGAGGTAGAGGCCGCCCAGGTAGGGGCCGGGGATATGCGCCACGCGCCGGTAATGCTGCCGCATCTCGGCTAACTGCGCGGCGGGTAACGTCGGAATTTCGGCATGCAAGGCCGCCGCTTCGTTCAGATCGTGATAGAGGATCACCGCCGCGAACTGGCGTGCCGATAAGTCACCCGTTACACGCGTGGGGTCAATGCGGCCGGCTTCCACCAGCAGGCGATAAATCAGAGGCTCCACCTCGATCGGCCGTCCCAAATGAATTAGGGCGTTGGTGTCGGCCGACAAGACGCGGCCCTGCTCCACCTGGCCGGCGAGCGCCGTCGTCTGTTCGCGAAAGTGAAGCTCTTTCGCGTAGCGGCCAATCAGGTTCGCCCCTTCGAGCCTGACGTTCAGCAACGCATGAATCAGCAACGGCATCAGCAGCAGCGTCACCCGGCTTTTACTGCCGGTGAAGACCAGGTTAAAGAATCCGAGGGCATGCAGAGACAGGCACGCGGCGATCACCAGCAACACGGTGCTCTCCAATTGATAATTCGAATCGGAACCGACCTTGCCTGCGGTGAGGATCAGCACCAGGAACGTGAGCCCGAGATAAATCACCACCGGCCGTGTATCGCGCCGCCAAAGTTCGCGCGCGCCGACGCCCGCGATCACGGCCAGTTGGGCCGACGCGATCAGCCAAAAGCTGCCATGCTGTTCGATCTTTTCCCAGGCAAACGGGTTCAAGTTAGCGTAAAGCGTATTGGCCAGGAAGCTGCCGCTTGTGACGATGTTCACCACCAGCACCAGTGCGGCACTGACGGCACCGGTAATAATGGCGAAACGCAGCGCCGGCCTTCTGTCGCGCATCCATAACGCGACCAGGATGGCGGCGGGGGCGGCGAGCACGGTCTGTTTGGTAAACACCGCCAACACCGTCAGCAGCATCGCCCAAAACAGGGTCGGCGTGCGGAGCATCCAACAGCGCGAAAACTGATGGAACGCGGCGAGCGCAAGGGTAATGGCCAGCATGTCCATCTGCCCGACGGTGCCCCAGAACGGTAGCCCCGATGTGCAGCCGCAAAGCGCCGCGCCGAGCCAAGCGCAGCGGCGATCGCTCGAATAGAGCCACAGAATCCGGTAGACCAGCCAGGTGAGCGCCAGCAGTGCGGCAAGGCTGATGAGCCGTCCCGCCTGATACGGCGAAAAGCCCAGCTTCTGCAGAGCCGACTGGAGGCCGTAGCCTACGGGCATGTAGGCGTTGACGGTGTACGGATAGTCGCGCAGCGATTGGTACAGATGGCCGCCCTGGTTGAGCATGCGCACTTGCCCGACGACAATCGATTCGGGCTGGGTAAATTCGTTTTTGGCCCACATCGCCAGCGCAAAATGGGCGGCGAAGGCGAGTGAAGCGGCGACGGAAAGAACGATCAGCATCGAGCGCAGCACTTTGGCCGCGCGGACGGGCACTCGCGTATCGGGAACGTTTAGGGCATGGGAGGTCGCTACCATCTCCTGGTGGAATCGACAGTTTGCCCGATGCGCTTTAGGGCTGAGCCGGAACCGGCGACTGGCGGAACTGCTTCACTCGCACGGTCAATCTTGAAGACGGCCATCCGGCATCGACGCATCTCTTAGCGCAGTTATGGGCTTCCTTGCCCGGACGGGTTTTTCCAACCGCACGCTCATCGGAAACGTAACCCTGAATTTCGGCGGCGGCCAGCATGACGGCGAGAAGAGCGCTCATGGCGCCGATGATGACAGACCGGCAAACCTAAGCCTTGGGCTTGGTGACCGGATAGCCTTTGGTGATCCAGTCTGTGTGTAAGTTGGTGGCGATTACGAGGGCTTTCACTCGTGTAAAGCCAAGGCTCTTTAGCCGGTTGAAGGCGGGCTCCATGTTGGGGCAGTGATCCCATGGGCAGCAGCCGCAATAAAGGACGATCTCCTTGTCCTTAGCCATGTCTTTCACCAGAGCGGCGAGCGTGGCTAAGCCTTCGGGCTTCGAGCCCGCGCCACCATACACGGCTCCTTCGATGTGCGCCGCGCGATAGAGAAACGGGAAGGCTACGCAGATCACCATCGGCTTTTTGCCGAGGAGCGGCACCAGATCGGAGGGCTGCATTAAGGCCGATTTTGGCAGGGCTTCCGCACCCGCCTTCGCGGGGCTCGCCACCGTCGCGCCAGCCGAAACCAACAAGATGGCTCGCCTGGTGAATGATTGGTGTTTCATTCCCCCAGTGTTTCACGAAGAGCCGGTGCGATTTTATGGACGTTTGATGGGGATCGGGGAAAAGTCAGACACTAGATACGCATTCTATTGAAAGCTCTACAATGATAATTTGGTCCATTTTGTATGACCACGGCGAAGTAAAGGTGGATGCTATCAATCAATTCCTGTTTGCTGGCGACGCGGATACCGCGCAGCATGCTGCGCGCCATTTTGCTGAACATGGTTTCGACCATGTTGAGCCATGAGCCGTGTGTCGGCGTGAAGACAAACTCGGACGCGTTATTTTTCGCTTCGCCGATGGTGAGGCGCATGACGTGGATTACCTGGACTACCACTAGGAGGAGAATTGACCCTGCGTATGAAGAACCCCTCGCATCCCGGCAACGTGGTGCTACATGACTGTATCAAGCCTCTGGGCTTGACGATTACCGATGCCGCCGCGTTACATGTGACGCGCTCGACGCTTTCCGAACTGGTGAACGGGAAGCGCGGCATTTCGCCGGAAATGGCTGTGCGGCTGGAGCAGGTGTTCGGCGGCAGCGCGGAAAGCTGGTTGGCACAGAGCAAGCGCAATATGAGCTTACGCAGATTAAGCCCAGAATTTGAAATTGCGGCGATTGCAGATTGCCTAGCGGCGAGCAGGAAGGGGGAATCCGGGACACGCTGGCGAGAGTCCACCGCAACTGGCAAGAGTCCACCGCAACTGGCAAGCGCTTCGAAATGCGGAAGGGCTCGAGTAAGCAATCCATCCCACCGGTTCTCACAGGAATGCAGAAGAAACTCTGCGAGAAACAGCTGAATGCCCCCATCGGGCGGTAAATTCTGGCACCTTCGCAGGAGCAGAGGGCTCATACCAGTCTGACCCTTCAGCGGCCAGTCTGACCCTTCAGCGACCTTTTCGAGGAAAGACGGATGCCTTCTTGGTTGAGATCGTGGTCGTCCACCGGCGTGGCCCCGTTGCCCCGATGGTCATCTCCGCACCGGCCTCGCTATCACGCCTTGAGCGTTGCCGATCGGCCGCACAGTGACGTGAATCGGCTTCATCGAAATCACGATGTTATTCGAGGAAGTACACGCCAATTAACCGTTGCGCGCCCCTTAGCGCGAACGGCGGAAGCAAGGTTTTCCTGAGCAGTTTAGGTGAGGATTTTGGATGGTAGAAATGCGTCGAGATCGAGGCTCGCCGCATAATTTTAGAAAGAAACGGTGTTGATTGAATGGGTTAGGGATAAGTCGGGGATGCTCGGAGGTGCCACGACTTCCCATTCAGGGCTCCCTTTAACTTATTTTGTCACCCATTTCCTGGTCTCAAAAAGGTGCCCCACTCCAAGTGGATGGCCCCGAATTACCACCCTCATCAGCGGTTAAATGAAGCGCGCCTTCGAAGGTGCACCAGACTGTCCACCTTCGCGCTTTTTACCACATCGCCGCCGGGAAAGACATGCCTAACCGAGCCACACCTTTACCCTCTTCGAGTAATGTGGATGACTGTGGGTCAACAGATAGTATGACGCTTCTTTCGCTCGAGGTCTAAAACGGTCGATGTATTGTCTAAGGTCAGGAGACTTTATGAGGTTCCCTTCACAGAGGAACAGAAAATACTCGCATGCATCCAGAAATGCTCCGTACCACCGCCGGTAGTCTTCCTCTGAATAATAGTGCTGGAACGTCCCCGAGTGTGTCTGCACGTGACGCTCTGATACAACATTGAAGAACTCGATCTCTTTTCGGTCTTCTTGTGACTTCTGAATCTGCTTCTGAAGTGCATCTTGACTTACGCCTTGAGCCTTTTGCCATACGGCCATATCAAGTTGGATCTGATTCTGCTGGCTGAGTAGGCTTGTTTGACGATAGCCTTGGTAGACCACGACGCCGAAGGTGACGATAGAAAAGGCCAACGCTGCAAATGCGCCTCCAGCCTCAGACCAGAACCAAGGCTTCCACTCGGTCTCATTGGCAACTTTGACATCGAGAGTTTTTGGGAAAGATAGGCCTTCGGTCATTTTTACACTTACGTCGCCCCGGTGCGTGTCAACGACTTTGAGACACTCCCCGCATTCTGGCGGGAATCGCGCAGATCAATGCCACCCCCGTTGTGCATCGTTGGGGGAAATTCGACGCCCTCGATGAGCTTATGTTTTGATGAAACGATATACTAGGAGCATGCTCACCGAACCCTGGTTAAGAGGAACCATCCCTGGCCTCCACCCCGTTGCCGCGCACCTCGTCTACACTTTCGAGCAGTGCCGTGAAGAGATTGCTCTCCACACCCTCGGGTTGACCGGTATCTGGAGCCCGCACCCTCCGCTCGCCGCCGCCGGTTTCCATTTGGCGCACATTGCCGGCAGCGTCAACCGGCTCACCACTTACTTGCGCGGCGAACAACTGACGGCCTGGCAACTGGCGCGCTTGAAGGCTGAGAAAACGCCCGGGCCTTCGTTGACCGAGTTACTCGGTGCCATGGACACTGAATTCGTCGCGACGGAAATTCTGGTGCGCGACATTCACCCCAGCACTTACTCCGACCCACGCTACGTCGGCCGCCAGCAGCTACCCACCACGGTCGGCGGATTGATCATCCATATGTCTGAACACTCCCAGCGTCATCTGGGGCAAGCGATTTTAACAGCCAAACTAAGCTCTCGCTTCACGTAGAGCCCACCACGCCCCCCAGCGGCGAACTCGCCGAAGCGTACAGCCGCTTCGGCATCCGGCCGGCCAGATATGCCAGACGGCCCGCGGCCACAGCGTACTTCATCGCTTCGGCCATCTTCGCGGCGTCCGCAGCCTCGGCGACTGCCGTGTTCATCAGCACGCCATCGTAGCCCAATTCCATGGCCAACGCGGCATCGGAAGCCGTGCCGACACCGGCGTCGACAATCAGCGGCACCGTGTGGATCTTCTCGCGCAGAATCCGCAGATTGGTGACATTCTGGATGCCCAAGCCTGACCCGATCGGTGCCCCCAGCGGCATTACCGCCGCCGCGCCCGCGTCGATCAAACGCCGCGCATTGATCAGGTCGTCGGTCGTGTAGGGTAGCACCACGAAGCCCTCTTTGGCTAGTACTGTGGTCGCCTCAAGCAATCCGGCATTGTCAGGAAACAAGGTCTCCGGATCGCCGATCACCTCGAGTTTCACCCAATGGGAAAGCCCCACTTCGCGGCCCAATCGCGCCGTCCGGATCGCATCGCCGGCCGTGTAGCAAGCGGCGGTATTGGGTAGGATGAAATACTTTTCCCGGTCAATATAGTCGAGCAGGCTCTCCTGGCTCTTGTCGCTCAGATTGACGCGGCGCACGGCCACGGTGACCACTTCGGCACCGCTCGCCGCATGGCAAAGCGCCATCTCGGCAAAGCTCCGGTATTTGCCGGTGCCGATCATCAGACGGGACCGGAAGGTCCGGTCCGCTATGCGAAAAACGTCTTCCATTACTGGTGGGTGGGAGCCAACCGGGTGAGAGCCTCAGCAAGCAACTGCGCAATTTCCGGGGCTTGACGGCGTTCGATGTCATGCCGGTGCATGTAATAAACCGGTTTGCCGTCCTGAAAAATCGCCATCGACGGCGACGAAGGCGGAAACTGGCCGAGGTGTTGATCCCGCAAATGATCGGTGGCCTCTACGTCGCCGCCCGCGAAGACGGTGACGGTCTTGGTGGGCTTATGAGTCCCCAGCAGGGCCATGCCTACGGCGGGGCGCGCTTTGCCGGCCGCGCAACCGCAAACCGAGTTCACCACCATCAGCACGGTGCCGCTGTTGGGGCCGAGCGCCGCGTCCACTTCGGACGGCGTTCGCGCCTCTTCCACGCCGTACTTCGTCAAATCCTGCCGCATGGCGGCGATCAACATCTCTGGATAAGCCATGGTGATTCCCCTACACTAGTGATTCCGGGCGCATGCGCCCGGCTACCTACTAGTATGCAGCGAATCCAGGTCTACCTCAAAGTGGTCGTCGAAGTCGACGATGACGAACGCCCCGACAAACTCACCACTGAACTGCAACGCGTGCTGAAGCGCGTGCATGGCGTGCGGGAGGTGGAGCTGACGAATTCGACGGTGGAGCCGTTTGACGCACCGGAGGAGTGATTGATTCGAGGAAAGACCGGCTGCTTTTGCCAAGGCTAACCCACGCGATTGAGGCGAATCTAGTTCCGGCACCCGCACGAAGGCACTATAGATCTGCCTTTTAGGTCAATTCGTTGATGAACATCCTATAATAAAGTCATGCGAATGGCGCTCCTCGCACTCCTTCCCGCTTTCCTCTCCGCCGTGGACTTTGTCCGTGACGTCGCCCCCGTGCTCGAACGAGGCGGTTGCGCGGGCTGCCACAACCCGAACGGTGTGGCTTCCGGCACGCGGCTAAAATTCCCCGAAGAGCACGCGGCAACTTTAGACTTCGGTAAGTCGCTGCGAGGGTTGGTGAATCGCGCAGATCCGGAAAAATCGTTGCTGCTGAACAAGCCCACCTTGCGGCTGGCGCACGCCGGAGGGAAGCGTATTGAGCCGGGCAGCGCGGACGAAAAGATGTTGCGGGAGTGGGTGGACTATCTGGCGAGGGCACCCCTCGAATCTCTCGACGTGGCGGCCAAGCCAGAAGCCGGACCGGCCAAACGAGCCCTCCGCCGCCTCACCCACGCGCAATACAACAACACCATGCGCGACTTACTCGGTGACTCCAGCCGTCTAGCCGATTCCTTTCCGCCCGAAGACTTTATTGGCGGATTCCGCAACCAATATCCCGGCCAGAATGCCTCGCCCATGCTGACCGAGTCCTATAGCAATGCCGCCGAGAAACTGGCGCGGTCCGCCTTCCGCGCGGGCGATACACGGCACCTGATTCCTTGCAAGACGACGGACTTACTCTGCCGCGACCGCTTCTTAAAAGAATTCGGCCGCCGCGCCTTTCGCCGTCCACTCACTGACAGCGAATTGGCCCGCTACCAAAGACTTTTCTCATCCGAAAAGCAGTTCTACGCCGGGGCCCAACTCGCCCTCGAAGCCATGCTGCAATCGCCGGGCTTCCTGCTGCGCGTCGAACACGGTGCCGACCCCAGCCAGCAGGGCTATGAAATTGCTTCTAAACTCGCCTACGCGCTCTGGAACTCGACGCCCGACGAGGCGCTTCTGAATGCGGCAGCCAAGGGCCAACTTGCCACTTCCGCTGGCGTCGAGAAAGAAGCCCGCCGCTTACTCGCCTCAGAAAGGGCCAAAGATTCGGCCAAAGAATTCCTCGCCGACTGGCTGCGTTTTGACCGCCTCAACGGCACCATCCGCGAACGCCGCCAGTTCCCACTATTTACTCCTGAACTCACCGTCGCGATGGCCGAAGAAAGCCGCCGCCTCGCCGAAGCTCTCATCTGGCAACGCGGTAATTTCATGGAATTTTTCTCTGCCACTTACAGTTACTTAAATAGCGATTTAGCTCGCATTTATGGAGTAACTGCCCCCGGCACCGAGTACGCCAAAGTCGACTTACCTGCCAGCACCGGCCGCGCCGGCATCCTGGGCCATGCCAGCTTCCTCACCGCCACCAGCAAACCTGCCGAAACCTCGCCCACCGCCCGCGGACTCTTCGTGCGCGAACAGTTTCTCTGCCAGGAAGTTCCCCAGCCGCCCCCCGGCGTCAGCACCAATCTGCCCCCCATCGCCAAAGAAAAACCGGTCACCACCCGTGAGCGCCTCGGCATTCATCTCTCCAGCCCCAGTTGCGCCAGCTGCCACACGCTGATTGACCCGATCGGCTTCGGCCTGGAGAAGTTCGACGCCATCGGCGCGCGCCGCGAAAAGCTTCACGTCACCGTTCAACCGGAGCGCAAAAGCAATGATAAGGCCCTCAACTTCGACCTCGACCTCGACACCTCCGGCTGGGTGGCGGGCCTCGTCACGGATACTGGTACTTCGGCCCCCTTTAATTCGCCCCGCGAACTCGGTAAAATCTTAGCGGGTAGCGCGCAGTGTCAGGAATGTGTGGTCAAACAGGTATTCCGCTACCTGATGGGCCGTCATGAATCGGCGGCGGACTCTGCCGCCATTGAAAAGGCAACGCAGGAGTTTCGCGCCTCGGGCTTCCAGTTTCAAGAGCTGCTCGTGTCGCTCGTTAAGTGGACCACTTATCCGCCAGTGAGGAACTAACATGGCCGCCGTACATACCAAAGATCGCGCCGTCTCCCGCCGCCTGCTGCTGAGCGGTCTCTCCGCTCTAGGGACACCCATCACGGTGGGCTTGCCCCCTCTCGTGGCGATGTTCAATTCGGCAGGCAATGCTTACGCCGCCCGACCCAGCGGTCAGGCCAAGCGCACTCCGCCCAATCGCTTCGTCCTTTGGTTCAACGGCAACGGCGTTGTCGAGCGTTACTGGATCCCCACCGAAACCGGTCGCGACTTCACGTTGACACCCTGCCTCGCCCCGCTCGCCAACTTCCGCGAGGACATCCACATCGTCACCGGCCTCGACAATCCGGCGGCCCGCCTGCCCGGCCCCGGCAACGACCATCACCGTTCTATGTCGGCCCTGATGACCGGCACCTCGTTCACGGGCCGCGGTGCCGGCGGACCGTCCGCTGACCAAGTGATCGCCGCTCGCATTGCGGGCGACACCCGTTTCCGTTCTCTGCAAATCGGCGTCTCCCAGGAGAGTTTCGGCGAGAGCATTCAGCGCAATATGAGCTGGGCCGGCAATGATCGCGCTCTGCCGCCCGAGATGCTGCCGCACAAACTTTTTGACCGCCTTTTCGGCGCGCGCGATGCGGGCTGGGTGGCTCGCAAACGCAGCGTCCTCGATGCCGTGCAAGCCGACGCGGCCACTTTGAAGCAGTCACTCGGCCGCGAAGATTCGATGCGCGTGGATGAGCACTTAGCTTCGGTGCGCGATGTGGAACGTGCCATCGCCAGTCTGCCTCCCACTTACCGCAAAGTAGAAGAGCCCCAATTCGACGGCGACATGAAGGATTGGCCCCGCATCGCGAAAATCCAAAGCGACTTACTCGTGCATGCCTTAGCCAGCGGCCAAACTCGTGTCGCTTCTTACATGCTGACTAAGTGCCAGGGGCTGACGCGTTTCCCGTGGCTCGGCTACACGGCCGCGCGCCACCACGACTATACCCATCAGGACGGCAAAGCCCCCGGCGGTGCCGACGGCCAACGCATCATGCGCGATATTTGCCGCTGGCACGTCGAAGAGTTCGCCTATTTAGTGGGTAAGTTAAAAGCCACGCCCGAAGGCGACGGCAACTTACTCGACCACACCAGCCTGGTGTACGTCCACGAACACGCCGAAGCCAACGACCACAAGAACAACGGCCTATCCGTCATCGTCGCCGGCCATGCCGGAGGCCTCGCCACCGGCCGCCACACCCGCCACACCGGTACCATCGGCGACCTTTATCTGGCCGTCGCCAACCAAGCTTTCAAGGCCGGCCTGAAATCGTTCCCGAGCGGCAGCCGGGAATTGAACGGGCTGTTTACCTAAGGGTAAATCGAACGCTCTGTGCAGCCCCGCGCTCAGGTAGAATAGCGTCGAACATGAAATACACTCTCGCCCTCGGTCTGCTCTTTCTCCCTGGTGCCCTCCCCGGCCAAAAGCCAACGGACTGGCTGCCGCTCTTTAACGGCAAGAACCTCGACGGCTGGGTGATCAAAATCGCCGGCCACGAAGTTGGCGATAACTATGGCCAGACCTTTCGTGCCCAAGACGGAGTCATCAAAGTCTCCTATGACCAATACACTGATTTCGGCAACCGCTTCTCTCACCTCTTCTATAAGCAAAAGTTCTCGCACTATCGGCTGGCCCTTGAATACCGCATCATCGGTGAGCAGATGAAAGGCGCCCCCGGTTATGCGCGCCTCAATAGCGGCGTGATGATCCACTCCCAAGCGCCCGGGACGATTCTGAAAGATCAGGACTGGCCGATCTCCATTGAGGCGCAATTTCTCAGCAACGATGGCGACCTGAAGCGGCCGACGATGAACGTCTGTACGCCGGGCACCGAGATCTTCATGAACGGGCAGATGGTGAAGGCCCATTGCACGAACTCGACGTCCAAGATCTATCGCGGTGAGGGTTGGGTGAACGTGGAAGTGGAGGTGCTGGGCTCAGAACGGGTGCGCCACTTCATCGACGGCGAACAGGTGCTGCAGTATGAAAAGCCGCAAATCGGTGGCGGGGTGGCGCATGGTTTCGATCCGGCCATCAAGCAGGACGGAAAGTTACTCGAAGAAGGCTACATTGCTTTGCAGAGTGAGAGCCAACCGGTGGAATTCCGCAATATCCGGTTGCTGAACTTGTCCGGCTGCATGGACCAGAAGAGCCGCCGGTTCAAGCCTTACTACGTCCACCACGATCCGGCCCAGTGTGGCGTTAAGTAGTCGATGATTCTGGCGGAGAGAGAGGGATTCGAACCCTCGTTAGAGTTTCCCCTAAACACGCTTTCCAAGCGTGCGCCTTCAACCACTCGGCCATCTCTCCAGCCCTTTTATGTTACTTCATTTTGCTGCGGGCGCCGGCTTGGTGAGCTGAAGTTGGCCTCGCAGGCGGAGGAAGCCTTCGTACGGAAGCTCAATATCCGCTTGGCAATAGGAGCCCGGATCGGGCAATAACGCCGCAATTCGCTCGGCCGGAAGTTGGCGCGCATAGGCGAGTGTTTCCAGGGCGTTGCGGTAAATGAAGCGCCGAATGGTGGGTCCGCCGGGCGCGGGCTTGCGGGCGGGAAGTCCACAGAGATACTGCCGCAGAGCGACGAATGCGGCGGATTCGGCACGAGCTTCCACCGCGACGCCGGGGTCAAGATCGGCCGGCAACGCCTTCAGCCGGGCCTCGATCAGCCGCACCTCCATCGGGTAAACGATCCAATGGCTGCCGGCCCACAATTGCGGTTCTATCTTCACCCGCTCCACCGCCGCCGTCGCGGGATACTCGACATCCAGCCAGAAGACTTCGGCCAATTGGCCTTCCGGAATCCTACTTTGAAGCGGACCCTTGAAGCCCGCCGCAATCAGCTCCAGCCCATCGGGAATGCCGCCAGCGAAGATCTCCCGATAGAGGGTAGCGCGGCCATGTCCCTCGGGGTTCTGGCCAATGTAGAGCGTGTAGTCCGTGCCCGCCGCACCCTTCACCACCACCTGAAACGACGCATGGCCGCCGCGGGCAACGGCGGGCGAAAGCACTTCGCGCACGCTGCCGCCCTGGTCAGGCTTCACGATCTCGCCATCGGGACCGATGCGGCGGAACTCGGAATAAACCTCAATTTGCGCGGCGAGCCAGGTGACGGCCAGGAGGGTCAACATACATCTGCCATTATCGTGGAGATGATGCGACGAATTGCAGTCGGTTCCATGAACCCGGTAAAAATCCGGGCGGCGGAGAGTGTCGTGCGCCGGATTTGGCCCGCCGCCGGGGTCACCGGCGTTTCCGTGCCGCCAGGCGTCAACGTTCAACCACGCAGCGAAAGCGAGACGCGTCTGGGTGCCTTCAACCGGGCTCTGGCGGCGCGTTTGGCGCTCGATGCCGATTTGGGGATTGGCCTCGAAGGGGGTGTCGAGGAACTGCGCGGAAGGATCTATCTGGTCAACACCGTAGTCGCCGTGGATTGTCATGGGCAGCGGGGCGAAGGTGGCGGTGTCCGCATGGAATTGCCACCTGACTTTCTGGCCGGTCTCGATGCTGGCCGCGAGTTAGGCGACTTAGTGGATGCTGCGTCGGGGCAATTGAATACGAAGCAGAAGGACGGCGCGATCGGCTTACTCACCGCCGGTCTGGCTGACCGTCAGCAAAGCTTTGAACAAGCTCTTACTTACGCTTTAGTGCGCTGGCTCGCGCCATCGCTTTATCCTGCTCCGCCGCTGGTTACCTTTCGCCCTTCGACGCCCGCCGACTTACTCTTGATTCTGCCGGCCGAAGCCCAAGCATGTGCGGAGGGTTTGATTGGCCAGGACACAGCGGAGCAACACGGCGAGTGGATGAACGATGCCGATGTCGAGCATCGCATCGTCCTGCGCGATGGGCGGGAAGCCGGCTACATCGTCTTGCGCGGATTGGCCGGTCGCGATGACTCGATCGAAGTGAAGCGTATTTGCCTGACGGAACGCGGCACTGGCCTCGGCACCGCCGTCTTTGCCGCGCTGCTGCCGTGGGCGTTTGAAGAGCGTGGGGCGCACCGGGTGTGGCTCGATGTCTACGTCGAAAATACGCGCGCCCGCCGCTTGTACGAGCGCGCCGGTTTCCGCGAAGAGGGCCGTTTGCGAGAGAGTGTGCGAGGTCCCGCTGGCTATCGCACACTAATCCTGATGTCGATTCTACGGGACGAATGGGGTCGAGCCGCGACCGGGTGAGTTCTAACTTTTGCGTAACTAGCCCACGGCGTCAGCCGTGGGCTAGTAAGCGGAGCTAAGGGCGAAAGTAAGTTAACGAATAAAATGCACCTATTTTTCCTTAGTAGCCGCGACCCAGTAACCTGGGCGCGAGCGGACTCGTAACTCGCTGTGGCCGTTCACTCGTACCTCGATCGGGTGATAACCTACTTCGGTTGACTCGGGCGTGAAGCCCAGCACATACTGCGTGTGTAACTCGCCACCCAGCTTTTCGATGGCATCTTCGAGCCCCTTTTGCCGGGTGAAAGGAAATGTCGTGCCGCCGGTTTGCTGCGTCAACACCTGCGTCGTGTTGATCATGCCTAAGCGCTTCAATTCGCCGAAGCCTCCCAGGATATCCATGCGCCCTTCGAGTGGCACGTAAGATGGGTCGCCGGGAATCACGTTTGGCGTGGCGGGGCCGCGCTTGCGAGGTGATGGCTGGTTCGTTTTTTGGGTAAAGGCCGACTTGAAGGCCGAGTAAGTCGCCGCATAGACGGTCACTCCGGCCGCCTGGGCGTCGAGGAGTAGAGCATCCAGCGCGGTTTCGCTGCCCCGGTCGCGTGACTCGGAGATCAGCAGCAGTACCCGTCGCGCTTTACGTTGCCGTAGACGCTCAATGGCCTGATTCGCCGCGTCCAGCATACGCGCCGACTTGGCATCGCCCGGCTGCAAGGCGGCGAAGGCCCGATCCAGCGCATGGGCGTCGGGAGTACACTCCGTCAGCCAATTGACGTACTCAGAGAAAGCCACCAGCGCGACGCACCCACGCGTACCCGTCAGCAAAGGTTGCACCAGGGAGCTGATCTTGCGCACTTTGTCGAGCACGGGGGCGGAGATGCCGGATGACTGGACGGCAATCACCAGTGCAATCGGGGCGACACCTGTGCCAATTGTATCGACCACCGCCTTTTGCGGCCGCCCATTGTCGAGCAGCACGAAATCCCTAGCCTCGAGCCCGTCCACAGTCTGGCCTTTAGCGTCTCTCACGATCACGGAGACCAAAACCAAGCGCGATTGCACACCGAAGTTGGGGTCTTGCGCCACCAGGCTACAGGCGGCCATCAGGATAAACCAATATTTCATCGAATAATCCTTTGCAATCGAATGGCCCTTGGCTGTCCGGGATGCAGCCCGAAGGGATATAAGCATTCACCACCGCCGGTATATGATGGCGAGAGTGAAACGACGTAACTTTCTCGCTCTCGCTACCGCCCCGCTGGTAGCCCAACAGCTCTCGCACATTCAGGATGGCGAAGCCCATGGCGACCCGCCCTTTCTGCAAGAATCGGGCTGGACGCCCTTGCTGAATGGCCGTGACCTCTCAGGCTGGGTGGCCCAGGACCAGAAGCCCAGCGAATGGTACACCAGCCGGTTCGTCCGCTGGGAAAGACTGTTGAGCCCCACCCGCCTCGGCGGAGCCCCCGGCGAATCTGGCGTTATGATCAACGGTGCCACGGGCCGCACGGCCAATTTCGTCAGCACCGCCAAACATGGCGATATCGAACTTTACGTCGAGTACATGGTCGCCAAAGGCTCCAATTCGGGCGTCTATTTGCAAGGCCTTTACGAAATCCAGGTCTTCGATTCCTACGGCTCCAGCGAACCGCTGCAATCCTCCGATGCGGGCGGCATTTACCATCGCTGGATCAATGAGCAAGGCGTCGGCGGATCCGCCCCGCTCCGCAACGCCGCCCGCCGGCCTGGCGAATGGCAAAGCTTCCAAGCCTGGTTCCGCGCCCCCCGTTTCGACGCCTCCGGCAAAAAGACGGCGAATGCCAAGTTCCTCCGCGTCCTGCACAACGGCTTACTCGTGCAGGAAGACGTCGAGTGCGAAGGGCCCACGCGCGCCAGCCTGAATTATCCCGAAGCCGCGCAAAATCCGCTCATGCTGCAAGGCGACCATGGCCCGGTCGCGTTCCGCAATCTCTATTGGCGCCCGCTACGGCCGCTGATCTCGCGCTAACTCATGTTGATCGACATTTCTGTCCCCCTCGTCCACGGCATGGTCCACTGGCCTGGCGATGCCGATGTCATCGTCAAGCAAACCGCCACCATTGAACAGGGCCACCTCTACAACCTGACTCATCTTGACCATACGGTCCACACGGGCACGCACATGGACGCTCCGCGCCACTTTATCCGCGATGGCGAGACGATGGAATCCATGCCGCTCGACGCCACCGTCGGCCCCTGCCGCGTCATTGAAATCGCTGACCCTGCTGCCATTAAACGCGCCGATCTCGAACCGCAGCGTCCCCAGCCCGGCGAGCGGCTTCTTTTCAAAACCCGCAACTCGCACCGCTACTGGCCTGACCATCCCTTTGACGAGCACTTCGTCTACATTGCCGGCGAAGCCGCGCGATACCTGGCCGATTGCGGCGTTCGCACCGTCGGCATCGACTACCTTTCCGTGGGTGGCTTCCATCACGACACCGCCGAAACTCACTGGACTCTGCTGGGTGCCGGAATCTGGATCATTGAAGGCCTCTACCTCGGCCACGTTGAGCCCGGCCTCTACGAACTCCTCTGCCTACCGCTCAAGATCGTTGGTGCCGACGGCGCACCCTGCCGCGCCTGCCTTCGCGCGCGCTAAACTGCGCTCATGCGACTCTCGCTCTTTCTAGCTGCCACCACCCTCTTCGCCCAGGACGCTGACCTCGTCCTGCGCACCGCCGTCGGCTACGGCACTCAACTTGCTTCGCTTCCCCTCACCGAGGCCCAAAAGACCGAAGCCGCCAAGCTTGGCCAACAAGCCCAGCAAGCGGGTCTCTCGGGCAAATTTAAGGAAGCCATGCGCGACTATACCCATGGCTTGGCGGTGATGCGCGGCATCGCCTGGACCCCGACCGTTGAACTCGCCTCCGCGCTGCAAGCCAGCGTCGACGACGCCATCGCCAACCCCGGCCAAACCCTGCAATTCACCCTCGACACGCTGTTCCCGCTGAGCCCCATGGAGCAGGGCAAACCAGCGGCAGTCACCCTACGTCTCATCCTGCGCCCTGTTCCTCAAGGTGAGGACATCACTCTGGCCGCGCCGGGCGAAATCATCAGCAGCGCGCTGCCGCTCAAGCTGTCAGTAAAGCTGCCGGCCAACGCCTCCGGCAAGTACAATCTGATCGCCGATCTTGGCGAGACGCACGTGATGAAGACCGTGCCCATCCGGGTGGAGAGCCTTGAAGCCGATGCCGCGAAACTCGCCGCCCGGCTGAAGAAACAGCCCCTCCCCGCCGCTGAGTACATCCTGACTCTTTACGAGAACGCCGAACACGGCAAGGCCAATCCCCATCGTTTCGATTTCGTTCAACAATTTGCCGACGCGAATTCACTGTTGGATACTGCCACCAGCGGCAAGAGCCCCTTCGCTGGCCGCCAAGGGGATATCCACCAGGCTTATCGTTCCACCGTCGACGAAACGCTTCAGCCCTATCGCGTGTACGTCCCCACCGCTTACAAAGGGTCCGAGTTACCAATCGTCGTGGCCCTGCACGGCATGGGCGGCGACGAGACAACGATGATGGAAGGCTACGGCGGCGTGCTGAAGCGCGAGGCCGAACGGCTTGGCTTTTTCCTGGTCACGCCCAAAGGCCGCGAGCCCGCCTCCATGTATCGCGGCTCCGCTGAGAAGGATGTGATGGACGTTCTCGCCGAAGTGGAACGCACTTACAAAATTGACGCGAATCGCGTTTATTTAATGGGCCACTCCATGGGCGCTTACGGCACCTGGAGCATTGCGATGGACTATCCCACCCGCTTCGCCGCGCTCGGCCCTATCTCCGGCGGAGGAAACGTCACCGGTATGGAGAAGATCAAGCACATTCCCCAGATCGTGGTTCACGGTGACAACGATAAGACCGTCGCAGTTACTCAATCGCGCGCCATGGTGGAGGCCGGCAAGAAAGCCGGTGCCAAGATCGAATACATCGAAGTGCCCGGTGGCAGCCACGTCGACATCGCCGTCCCCAACTTCCCCGTGATCCTCGATTTCTTCGCCAAACAAGCTCTGACGCCTCAGGTGCCCCGCTGATTGCCGAATAAATCGATATGCAACCGTGGGCTGAACCGGAATCCTTCCGACTTACAGACGTCCACCATCCATTTGGCCCGCTCGCGCAACGTCTCGAGCTGGATACCTTCCGGCATCAACATGGTGCGATCGATCGCCCCGTCCGTCTCTTTGAGTAACTTGCGGATCTCATCCAGATCGCTCTCTTGCATGACGACAAACTTCAGCTGATAGTTATAAGCCGCCATTAATTCCCGTAATACTTCAGGCCGGTAGCGCAGGCGCTCATGTTGCGCCGCAAAGCGGCCGCCCTCGCGCTCCCACGGCGTCGAGTTACTCAGTTTGGGTGAGATACTCATGAGGTCACAAGTAACAGTGAAAGCAACGGGAGCAACCGTACCCGCCGTCTCGATCGTAATGTGGAAGCCCGCCTCGCGGAGCGCCGCCGTTAACGCACCGATCTCTGGCGCAATTAAAGGCTCCCCGCCGGTTACCACCGCATGACGCCCCGGATGTTCTAATGCCTTTCGCACAATCAAATCAATCGCCATCTCCTCGCCCACCGGCGTCCACGAGGTATAAGGCGTATCGCACCACACGCAGCGCAAGTTACAGCCCGTCGTGCGGATGAAGAAACTGGGTACGCCCAGCAGCGCGCCTTCGCCTTGCAGCGAATAGAAAATCTCCGAGATTTTCATGGGTAACTCAAAGGATCGGCCAGCCCGGCCTCGGCAAAGCCCTTCAACCGCAGCAAGCAAGAATCGCATTGTCCGCAAGGCTTTCCGGTAGCATCGGGATCGTAACAACTATGCGTCAATGCGAAATCGACGCCCAACGACGCGCCCAACCGCACAATGCCCGCCTTCGTCAAAGCGATCAGCGGCGTGTGGATCGTCATGCGCGCGCCCTCCACCCCGGCTTTCGTTGACAAATTCGCCAATTTCGTAAAAGCCTCGACATACTCGGGCCGGCAGTCTGGGTAACCGGAGTAATCCAGGGCGTTGACGCCCAGGAAAATATCTTGCGAGCCGAGCGTCTCGGCCCAGGCCAGCGCAAAAGACAGAAAGATGGTGTTTCGCGCCGGTACGTAAGTTACGGGGATACCGGCGGCCATCTCGGCCACTGAGCGGTGCTTCGGCACATCGATCGCCGCTGTCAGGGCCGACCCGCCAAACTGCCGTAAGTCGAAATGCAGCGTCCGGTGGACCGCGCCGTAGACGTTCGCCACCCGCGCCGCCGCCTCTAATTCATGGCGATGGCGCTGCCCGTAGTCGAACGACAAGGCGTAACACTCATACGCTTCGTTTTGAGCAATGGCCAGGCAAGTTGACGAATCTAAACCACCACTCAGCAAACAAACCGCGCGCTTCACTTGATCTGCACCAGTTCATCTTTCTGAGCCGGTGCCGGCACGGGCCGCTGCGGCGTAAGTAACCGGCGCGGCAACTTCGAAAAGTAAGTCAACCGTTCCACTAACGGCAGTAACTTTCGTACCGTCTCGCCATGGAAAATGAGACTGCCCGCCACTAACAAGGGATGGGGGATCGTCGTCCGGCAACGCGCACACATATCCACCTGCGCGGCTTGCCCGGCCGCGTGCTGGCGGCGTAACTCCTGCATCGGTGCGCCATTGAAGATCTCCGGCATATTCTGCTGGGCGACATTGCCCACCGGCGCGCCATCCAGCATGTAACTCTGGCAGCAAGGATAGACGTCGCCGTTGTGCTTCACATACATCGCCCCCCGCCATAAGTAATGGCATGGATGCTTCCAATCCTCCAGCGCATGGCCGGACTCGGGCCGCATCAGGTCAGTTTCATCGGCTTTGATGCGGATCTGGTCGACTCCGGGCACCGCACCCCAAAAGGCCATGAACTCGTCGACCTCCGCGTCGTTCTTCTCCATGCGGATCATCTGCACGACGATCTGCAGCTTCGATCCCCGCTCATGCTTCATCCGGCACAGACGCACAAAGTTATCCCGGACTTTCTCAAAACGCGCACCCTTCCGGTAGTACTCGAAGCTCTCCTTGCGCGCCCCGTCCATCGACAGCGTGATGTGCTTCAGTGGCGTATCGAGGATCTTGGCGCAAGTGGCTTCGTCCAGAAAAGTACCGTTCGAGGACAGCAAAGTGGCGATGTCGTGCTGCTCGCAGTACTCGATGCGATGGAAGATCTGCTTGTCCATAAAAGGCTCGCCCAGGCCGATCAGCATCACGTGCTCCGCCGAGTGGCGCGTCTCGCTCACCAGCCTTTCAAACACCTCGTCCGTCATGTCTTCTTTGGGCTGTTTGTGTGTCTCGCGCGGGCACATCGGGCAATAAAGATTGCACTTGGCCGTCGTTTCGACGATGTACTCCACCGGCAACGCGGAGCCCAGATCGTGGCGGCCCAGCAGATAACCGGCGAGCAGTTTGGCCCGGTTCAGAATGCGCATGCGGATGCTTTAATTGTAGCGGCTTGCCGTGTGGTCTCATCAAGTCAGGCACGAACCCATGGAACTCCATCACCTTGAAGAACGTGTGCGGACGCTGAACCAGCATCCGGTGCGTGCCAACGCCGACTACGTCCTTTATTGGGCGCAGATGAACCGCCGCATTAGCCACAATCATGCCCTCGCCTATGCCATTCAACTCGCCAACCGCTGTGATCTGCCCCTGCTGATCTACGAAGGCCTCACCTGCACTTACACGCAAGCCAATGACCGTCTGCATACGTTCATCCTCGAAGGCGTGCCCGGCATGGCGGCCGGTGCCGAGGCCATAGCGGCGGGCTACGTCTTCCACCTTCGCCGCCGCCGCGCTGACCGCAATGACGCCTTCTACCGGCTGGCCCAGCGTGCCGCCTGCGTCGTTACCGACGATTACCCCACCTTCATCGCTCGCGAGCACAACGCCCGCGTGCCCCAGAAGCTGGACCTTCCCTACTACGTGGTCGACTCCAGCTGCGTGGTGCCGATGAGCAAAATGGAGAAGCGCGAGTACGCCGCCTACACCATCCGCCCCAAGATCAACCGTTTGCTTGGCCAGTATTTGAAGCCCTTCCCCATGCCAAAGCTGAAGCACCCCTGGAAGCTTGACGCCGGGCGCGACCTGCATGTGGAGGTGACTGCCGCCAACATCCCGGAACTGGTCGCCTCCTGCGAAATCGACCATTCGATTCTGCCATCGCTCTCTTACCGGGGCGGCAGCGCCGAAGCCGGAAAGCACTTGGCGCATTTCCTCAAGAGCAACCTGAAGCGCTACGCCACCGACCGTAATCAACCGGCCGGGCATGCCACCAGTAACCTGAGCCCCTACCTGCATTTCGGCCACATTAGTTCGCTCGAAGTGGCTCTGCGCGCGCGGGATTATGCGCTGGAGCATGAACTGGTAGCCGACGAATTCATCGAAGAACTCGTCGTGCGCCGCGAACTCGCGTTTAACTTTGCCCGCTTCTCTGACGAGCCCGAATCCTTAACGAATCTGCCGGATTGGGCGCAAGCCACCCTAGCCAAGCATGCCGGCGATCCTCGCGACCCGGTCTATTCGCCGGCGGAGTTCGAACTCGGGCAAACCCACGATCCGCTGTGGAACGCGGCTCAGCGAGAGATGCGCTTGCGCGGCAAAATTCACGGCTACTACCGTATGTACTGGGGCAAAAAAATTATCGAGTGGTCGCCCAGCCCTCAAGATGCCCTGCGCACGATGATCGAAATTCATGATCGTTACGCGATCGATGGCCGCGACCCCAACACAATCGTTGGCATTCTGTGGTGCTTCGGCCTGCACGACCGGCCCTGGACGGAGCGCGCCATCTTCGGCATGATCCGCTGGATGTCCTACGACGGCATGCGGCGCAAAACTAAATCAGATGCCTATCTCAAAGAGATTGAATTCATGGAGCGAACCGGGATGGACCCGTTCCGCTTACAATAACGGGAGCCCATGCGGATTGTAGTTACTGGCGCGACCGGATTCATTGGCCAAGCCGTGGTGAGGCGTTTAGCCGATGAGGGGCACCAAGTGCATATTCTGCTGCGTAAGCCGCGCACCGGGTTGCCGCCGCAGATTCCTTACTCCATTTGGGACGCCGAGCAGAACGACCCTCCAGCGGCGGCGCTCGAAGGTGCCGAAGCCGTGATTCACTTGGCCGGCGAGCCCGTCACCCAACGCTGGACCGCCTCCACCAAACGCACCATCCGCAGCAGCCGTGTCGGCGGCACCCAGCGTCTCATCGCCGCCCTTTCGCAAATGAATGCCTTTCCGCGGGTGCTGATTTCGGGCTCGGCGATCGGCTACTACGGCTCGCGCGGCGACGAGGTGTTGACCGAAACGTCCGCGCCGGGTAAGGGTTTTTTGGCCGAAGTGAGCGAGGAATGGGAGTCCGCCGCCAACCTGGGCCTGGCACTGAATATGCGGGTGGTGCGCCTGCGGATGGGTATCGTCCTCGGTCGCGAGGGCGGCGCTTTGGCCCGCATGTTGCCGGCCTTTAGCGCGGGGGCCGGGGGAAGGCTGGGGTCCGGCGAACAGTGGATGTCCTGGATTCATTTGCACGATCTGCTCTCGATGATCATCGACGCGTTGTCCAATGAAAAACTAACGGGTGCCGTGAATGCCGTCGCCCCCGGCCCGGTCCGCAATATCGACTTCACGCATGCCCTGGCCGGAGAATTGCGACGCCCTGCCATTTTCCCCGCCCCTATGTTTCTGCTGAAGCTGCTGTTTGGAGAAATGGCTGAGGCGGTGCTCGAAGCCAGCCAACGGGTGATGCCAGTGGTGGCCGAGCAGGCGGGCTTTGAATTCCGTTACACGGAGCTCGGCCCCGCGTTGCGCGATCTACTGCGATCATAGAAAGTAGTGAGCCGCTACTCCCATTCGCCCCTGGACTTCACGGGGCTCAAAACCGTTTCCCTGCGCGACCGCGGCGGCAAGGTCCGCGTGGAGCACTTCGCCACGCCGCCGCCTGCTTTGCCGCGCTTCCTCGACAGCTTACCCAAGTTGCTGGCGGCCGATTCGCTACGCGCCGTGGTGGAAGCGATCGGGGCCGCGCGCGCTAGAAAACGCGCGATTATCTGGGGACTGGGTGGCCACGTGATCAAGTGCGGCTTGGCTCCGGTGCTGACGAGCCTACTGGACCGCGGCTACGCCACCGCCTTCGCCGTCAATGGCTCGACGACCATCCACGACTTTGAAATCGGCATCGCCGGTGCGACTAGCGAAGACGTCGAATCCGTATTGCCTGATGGCCGTTTTGGGTCGGCCGCCGAGACCGGGCAGCAGATGAATGCGGCCATTTGTGCGGGTGTGGCGGACGGCTTGGGCATGGGCGAGAGCCTCGGACGCCGCTTGCACGAGAGCGCCGGACCGGGCTGGCGGGAACACTCGTTGCAGTGGCAGGCTTACCAACGCGCCGTACCGTTCACGGTCCACGTGGCCGTCGGCACCGACACGCCACACACGTTTCCGGAAGCGAGCGGAGCGGCCATTGGCGAAGGCACGCTGCGCGACTTTCGTCTGCTGTGCTCCATCGTACGCGACCTGCACGAAGGCGGTGTTTACCTGAACGTAGGCTCGGCGGTGATTCTGCCCGAGGTGTTTCTCAAAGCCGTCTCGGTGGTGCGCAACCTGGGCTATCCCTTGCGCGAGTTTACGACGGTGAACCTCGATTTCTTGCAGCATTACCGGCCCAGCGCTAATGTCGTCCATCGGCCGCATGCCAACGCCGGTGGCAAGGGCTATGCGTTAACGGGCCATCACGAGATCATGATTCCTCTTTTGGCGGCATTACTACCGGCATGATGGGTTCGGGCATCACTACGCCGCGCGCGCCGTTTTGGACCTGGCGGGAAGTCGCCCTCTTCCTCGGCCTCTACCTCCCGGCGTTCGCCCTCGCCGGACTCATCTTTCGCCTGCTGCCCTGGAAAATTCCTGGCTTGGCCGCCGGAAGCCTCGTGCCCCAATTGATCGGCTATGGCTTCTGGTTCCTTGGCCTCTACGCGATCCTTCGCGTGAGTCACCGCGAAAGCATCCGCGACGGTCTGGCCTGGCGATTGCCGCGGGCGGGCATCGGCATTAGCCTGTTTGGCGGGCCGATTCTGGCTATCGTCGTCACCGTGATCGGCGTTTTGCTGCGTGCGCCGGAGGTGGAAAACCAGATCCGCACCTGGCTCAGTGCCGACCGGACTTCGCTGATCCTCACCGCCGTTTTTGCCACGATGCTGGCCCCGCTTTTTGAAGAGGTCGCCTTTCGCGGCTTCCTGCAGCCGCTGGCGATCGGGGCCGTGGGCACTTTTTTCGGGATCGTCTTGACGGCGATCCCATTTGCGATGATCCACGGGCCGCAAGTGCATTGGAGTTGGCAGCACTTACTGCTGCTTACGTTGGCCGGCAGCGTGTTCGGCTGGATTCGTTTTCGCACCGATTCCACGGTCGCCTCCACCATCATGCACAGCACTTACAACCTAACCCAGCTCGTCGCCTATCTGGCG
>JANLPT010000293.1:0-32670 GCA_031367405.1 Bryobacteraceae bacterium | reverse complement strand
AAATAGTGCGGCGGTCCGCATCCCTTCGGTGCTGATGCAAGCCATGCATCTGAGTCTGGACGAAGTGGTGGACGTCCGCGAGGAAGGCGGACGGATCGTCATCGAGCCCGTCCTGACGAAGGCTTACCGGCTCGATGAGCTGGTTCGCGGCATCACTCCTCAAAACCAGCACTCGGCCGTCGATTTCGGTAATCCGGCGGGCCGGGAAATCCTGTAGATGGCCCGGCGATACGTTCCCGATGCCGGCCATATCGTGTGGGTCGATTTCACTCCGCAGGCAGGGCATGAGCAGGCCGGACGCCGCCCGGCGCTGGTGCTGAGTCCCGCCGCTTACAATGACAAGACCAGCCTGATGGTGTGCTGCCCGATGACGAGCCAAATCAAGGGCTATCCTTTTGAAGTGATGATCGCTGGAAAATCGCCGGGCCGGGCCCCTGATAGTGCCGTACTGGCCGATCAGGTGAAGAGCCTGGATTGGCGCAGCCGGCAAGCCACCCAGAAGGGGACAGTCGCGCCGGCCGAACTAGCCGAAGTCCGGGCCAAGATCCTCGCCTTGATCGGGGCGTTACCGCCGGCGGCCAACTGAAACCTGACGGCCGACGTTTTCGATAACTCGAAGTAAACTTAAGCCCTCTGCGATCCTCGGAACTAGTGCTTTGATCGCTTAGAAAGGTATCTTCCGTATGTCATCGCAGGATCCCCTGCGGCACAGCACAATCGCCTTCACCTACAAACCAGCGCTAAGCACCAGCAACTCGCCGGACCTCGGCCACGCGCCGGCCGTGGCGATCGCCGACCTCCTGCCACTCCTCGACGTGCTTCGACTCGCGCTGCTCGGCCAGCACCTCGGCGATGGCCTGCACAAGATCGGCTTCATATAGGCCTTCGCGAACGGAGCGCTCGATGCAATCGGCCATCTTGTTGGCTGTCGCCCGATCGACGATGTTCTGGATCAACGCGCCGCTGGCCAGGTCGCTTAGCCGAAGCTCCACCGGTGCCGGCAAGTCTTCCAGCAGCAGTTCCGAAATAATATGCTCTGGACGAAACAGTTCACGGGCCGCGAGCCTACCCAGTTCCTGAACCGTGAGGCCACCGGCGAGGAAGACGCCCTCCAGATGAATCGCGAAAATAAGGGCACTGGCTTCTTGCGCGGGCCGGGTGATGCGAATGCGGCGATCGATGCGGCCGGGCCGGGTGATGGCTTCGTCGAGCGCATCGGCGCGGTTGGTGGCCAGGATGACGAAGGCGCCCGAGTCATCCATGCCGTCCATCTCCGCCAACAGCGCGGGCACCAGGGTGAAGCCACTCTCGCGCGACGGCCGGCGCTTGAAGAGCGCGTCGGCTTCATCGAAGAACAGCACCGCCGGATAGCCGCGCGTCTCCTTCCAGCGGCGCGCCGCATCGAAGAGTGACTTCACCATCTTCTCGGAGTTGCCCACGTACTGGTCAAGCAGTTGATGGCCCTTCACATATTGAAAACCGCCGTCCTCCGGCTTGCGCCGATAGAGCGCGGCCAGCAGCTTCACCACCGCTTTGCCCAGCAGTGTCTTGCCGCAACCGGGCGGCCCGTAAAGCAGCACTCCCCGGCTACGGCGGCGCTTGAATAGGACGAATAACTCGGGATAGAGCACCGGCCACTGGATGGCGCGAATCAGCTCGCGTTTGGCTTCTTCCTGGCCACCGATCTCGCCCCACACGACTGCCATCGCGCTTTCAAGCATGGGGGAAGCCGGATCGAATGCCAGTAACTCGATCGGCTCGTGGTGCGCCTCCGCATCGAGCCAACGCCGCCAGATGCGCCCGCCGAAGTGCACCAGGTAGCTTTTGCCGTGCGCCTCAGCTTCCTTCTCGATCGCCAGATCGTCGTGCTTGCCAGGTGCCAGCAGGTCGAGATTCGCCACCGCCACGCCGTCACGGAAAGCATGTGGCGCGGCCTGATTGTTGGGGATCTCGATCACTTCGCCGTCGAGCAAGGGCATCTCATACGAGCGCGGCGGCACAGTCTCGACGATCTCCCACTGGCAACTGCGCCAGTTGAAATTGGAGGTCTTGTGGCCGTAGAGCGTTACCCCGGCGCGGTCGTCCTCGGTCTGCGCCGGGATCGGCATGAAGTTGTTGGGTCCGGTACCCATGCGTCCCCAGCGTGCTTTGAACCAATGGGAAGGCCGCGAAGGATCGGTGGGGATGAGGGCAAAGATCGCCGCTTGCTCCTCAATGCTGAGGCCCAGCACACTCAGCGTAAACGCTGGCTGATGCTGGGCCTGAAGCCGCGAAGGCGGGTCAAAATAGTCGTAGCAGAATTCGAGCTGATGGGTACCCGGAGCAATCGGGGTTATGTTTCCGGCGCAGGCCACCCCTTTATTGTCTTACTGTTTGGTAGAGCCGCCCCCACGAGCGCCACCGCCCGCCGCGCCGCCAGATGCAGGAGCGCCGCCGCCAATTGCGCCGCTACCGCCGCCGCCGCGCATCCCGGAGTCACCACCGGTGGCCGCCGGGCTCGTGTTCCCACCGGCGTAGCCGCCTGACGAGCGCGTGGCTGACGTTGAATAGCCCAAGTCAGAGTTGTAAGAGGTATTCATGCGGCCCGTACCTTCAAAACCAGAATATCCAGCGCGGTTGCTATTCTGGAGTCCGCCGCCGCCGTATTGCGGCTGAGACGCGATGGAGATATAGTCATAGGCGTAACGCGGGCTGTAATAGCCAAAGCCCCAGGGGCTCGTGTACATGCCCCGCAACGGAATGTAGGTATACATGCCGAAATAGGGGTTGTACATCCAGCCGGACTGATACCAACCCACCCCTTGGGTATGAACAGAATTCGCGGCAGAAAGATTGGCCAGTGACATCGAGTAAGAGCGGCGCTTGGCCCAGCGATAAAGCTCGTCGCCATCTTTGGCATCGAACTTCGCGATGATCACCTCGCCATTGGTGCCCACGGCCGCTGACCGGCCTCTGCCGACCATGGTCGATTTACCATCGTCCGACACGGAGGCTTCGCCTTCGAAGACTTTGAACGAAGGCGGTTCCGCCTCAAAGCGATACAGGCCCTTCTTGCGAAGAGTGACTTCTGACTCGCCCACGGAGACCACGATGGACATGAACTTTTCGAGATCGCCCACCTCGACCATAGCCGAACCGGCGGTGATTGAGAAACGCGTGTCCTCCAGGCTGGTGGACTTCATCTGGAGAGCCGAACTCTCCGGCAGGCGAACCGACGATCCAGGAGCGAGAAGCACTTCGGCGCGACCCTCGAGGGTCTTCAGAATCGAGCCCTTCTTCATTTCCGCGAACTTACCGGGTCTGGTGCTCAGCATGGAACCATCCAGGGTAATGTCGCCCTCAAGGTAATGGACTAAACCAGCCTTGGCGGTGACGACATCCTGGGCCATCAGCGAGCCGGCTAAACAAGTCGCAGCGGCGCAAACAAAGAATCGAAGCATTTCGCCCTCCTGTGGGGATCTTCTCGCGATTTTAGACGCACGTCAAGCCCCTCAGGTTTCGCTGCCGATATAACGTCGCCAACTCCGTCCCGGCCGTCCTCAACTTCTCCCGCCTCACGGGAGGGAATGTCCCGGCAGCTCACATCCATTGCGGCGTGGCAATTACAGCCAATGGACCCGTGGTCATTCCATTCACCGGTTTTCCGGCATCCACCAGTGGCACCGGCTCCAACACCTTGAAGCCGGCCTCGCTTACATCAACATCCACCACACAGGCTTTCCGGGCGGCGAAATCCGAGGGGAGATCCTCACTCCAGAACCGGCTTCGCTTAGTCTGTTAGGCCTTGGCGTTCTGGCCAAGGGCGGCGCTCGGGTGCGGCGTAACCGTCGTGCAGCCCGATAGAAAACGGGTAATCCTGGCCGAGTACCTGCCGTAAGGCTTCATTAATCGACCGATGGCGGAATGCCGCCACCACTTCGGCATCGAGTTCTAAGGTCACCGTCACCTGACATCGGCGCGCCGAAACATCGGCCGCCGTCGCCACGTGACGGTCTGGCCGTGGTACCCGTTTCATGCGGCGAGCGTCAAACTCGAATTCAGAAGCGATCGCTGCCACGGCGGAATCAGCTACCCGGGCATGCAGTACACGCAGCCGTCCTTCGGCCGTCTCAGTGAAAACCACGTACAGCAATCCGCGCGCGGTGTGCCCGATGAGACTGAGCGTTAGGCGTCGTTCGTCGGCAAATTCCACCGCCTTAGGGTCAATAAAAACATGCACCGCCTCGCTGAATCGCACCCCATAGCGCGCCAGATTCTGCGCCGACACTGTATCGCTCCATTCAAACTCCACCCCGCCATTATAGGCACCGGTAAGTGCCGGCAGGCCAAAATGTTAACGGCAAATTAACAGCGTAGCGGCAAAGTTCGAAATGAATCTGCCCGCGAATCAACCGTTGGCGGCGAACCTTGAGCGACCAATTGGCTTTGTTTCATAATCGGGGCTCTTAGGCCTTCTTGATCTGTTTCAGCTGCTCCGCCTCGGCAAGCCCTTTGTAGAAAGGGTCCAGTGGATAGCAACCCGAAATCATGCCATTGCGCGGCGCTGTGGTGCAGTCAGAAAACGTCCGGCAGATCAGCTTCTTTTGCATTTGCCCGTCGCGCAAAGTATCTTGCGGCAAAGTCGGATAGCTGAGCACCATGCGGCCCAGGCCCACGCTGTCCGTCCAGCCCTGCCTCACCGCCCATTGGGCCACGTGCGGCAAAAACTCCTGAAAGTAAGTGTAAGCGCTACCCGCCAACACCAGCTTCGGGAATTTGGCCTTCAAAGCGGCCGTCGCCTCCATCTGGCGTGCGCAGCCCACGAGAGGATCTTCCGGCGGCTGATAACCGTCCGATGGCGGAAACAGCGCGGGACGCTGAATGTGCGGATTGTAATAAGGGCTGCCGGCCGTAACATTTACCATCACAATGCCTAGGCTTTGCAGTAAGTGGAGAAACGATTCCGCTTCCGCGAGATCGTAACTCGTGGGTTGGCCGGCGTTGACGGCAAAGCCATACCGGTAAGGTAACTCCGTTGTCTCGGGAATCCCCGGGCCCAGTTTCTTCCGGTCGCTCTGCGAGGGATCCGGTTTGAAGGGCACAAAGTCGAACGCCGACCAACGCACACCAATCTTCAACTGAGTCGCCGCCCGAATCCCGGCCACCACCTCGCGCAGAAACCGGGTGCGATTTTCAAATGACCCGCCATAAGGCCCCGGGCGAGTATGCGCGCTGAGAAACTCATGGCCCAAATAGCCATGGCAATGCTTCACATCGACAAAGTGCGCGCCGCAGCTTTCGGCAATCTTGGCCGCCGACACAAACCGGCCGGTTAGTGCCGCAATATAGTCATCGGTCATCACCAAGTGGTCCTCCGCCAAGTGGTACTTACGATCGAGCACGGGATGCCGGTAGAGTATCTGAGGACGCATTTGCGTCTTACTCTCCGGTTTCGAGAATCGCCCCGAATGCGTTAGTTGAAAGCCGATCAGCAGGTCGTCCGCCGAGCCCACTTCTTTCCGGTGCGTCTCGACGCAATCCTCCAGCAAGCGAGCCAGCGAGTCACGAGTCGAATCCTGAATAATCAGTTGATTCGGATTGGCCCGCGCCTCGGGCACCACCGCCATCGCTTCCCCGCCCCAAATCCACTTGGCCCCGGACCGGCCAAAGTTGCGCCAACGCCGGAACACCAGTTCCGACGGCTGCCCATCCGTTTCCGCATCCCACCCTTCCATTGGATGAATCATCCAGCGATTACCGACACGGAATCCGTCCACTTCCATCGGCTGGGCCATGGGCGAATCGGGAGCGGCTTCTATGGCCTCGTCGCAATCAATCTTGAGCCCTAGCGCGTTGAGGCGAGCGCGAAAATCGGCGACGGTTTTGAAAGAAGCAACGCGGGGATAGGACACACTCTTATCGTACGACGGCGTGAATCCAGGCCGGCAACTGTTCCAACAACCCCTGCATGACGCGGGCCGTGCCGCTTTCAAAGACGCCGGTATTGCCGTAGGCTTCGCCACCTGCCTGCTGGCTTACTAAGTCGCTGACGCCGCGCAGGGCCACCAGCTTGATGCCGTTGCGGCGAGTGACGTAGGCGATGGCCGCGGTCTCCCAATCGACGGCGACCGCGTCGTAGCGCTGGATCAGTTGCGGAATCTCCGCTGGTGCCAAGTCGCGGTCGGCCGAGATCAGCAATCCGCGCCGCGTACCGGCGGGCAACTCACCGCGAATGAAGGTGAGGTCGAGCGTGGTGGTGTAGTGGTCGATGGCCTCTTGCGAGTCGCCCATCATCTCGACGATGTCGTAGACTAGCGTGCGTTCCACCAGGAGGGTGGCGAAGCGTTCAATGCGTCCGGCCATGCCGCCGCAGGTGCCGAGGTTCAGAACTATCTTGGGACGCCATCGGGTTATGGCGTATTGGGTGGAGCCCGCCGCCGCCACTTTACCCCAACCTCCTTGCAAGAACCGGACCCGCTCGCCCGCCAGCTTCAGCTCGAACGTCTCGCCATAGGGCGTTTGTTCCATGCGCTGCTGTGGCCAGTGCTTCTTCACCTCGAGCCACTCGGCGTTGGCCGAGATGAGCACTAACACCGGCGCCGCTTGTGCCGCCGTTATTTGTAATAGGAAGGCGAGTAACTTCATGCCGGTTGTTGCTGCGTCATGCAGTGTAAGGTGCCCAAGCCTAATACGAGATCCAGGCAGTGAATGCCGCGCACTTCGCGATCGGGAAATAGGCGGGCCAGTATATTCAACGCCACCCGATCGGCGGGATCGTTGAAGGTCGGCATGAGTACTAACTTGTTGGCGATATAAAAATTCGCGTAGGAGGCCGGCAGCCGCTGCCCATCAAAGATAATGGGACGGGGCATAGGCAGCTTCACGATATTAAGGGGGACTTTGCGTTCGTCAGCCATTAATTTCAGGATTTGGTAATTCTCTTTGAGCGGTTCGTAATTCGCATCGGATTTATCGTCTTCACTGGCCACGACAATGGTGGTGGGGTTGACGAAGCGGGCTAAGTCGTCGACGTGCCCATGGGTATCATCGCCCGCGATGCCGTTGCGTAACCAGAGCACATTGGTGACAGACAAGTAGTTTCTCAAAACGCGTTCGATGTCGGCCCGAGTGAGGCCCGGGTTGCGGGCCTGAATCGGACTGAGTAAGCACTCTTCCGTGGTTAGCAGGGAGCCGCGTCCGTTAACGTCGATTGAGCCGCCTTCCAGCACAATCGGGCGGCCATTCAACTGGGCCGTCCAAGCGCGCAGACAGAGGTGCTTCGCCACGAAGGCGGGTAGCGCATCGTCCTCGTGATAGTTCTCGTATTTGGCCCAGCCGTTAAATTGCCAATCGGTTAGGCCAACTTCGCCACCTCGGCTCTTCACGAAGATAGGGCATGAGTCACGGGTCCAGCTGCGATTGGTGGGTCGCACAATGAACTGCAACTGCGACATTTGCGCACCGGAGAGTTGGCAGACACGGCGGGCCTTCTCTTCGAGCGATGGCGTTTGCACCAGAATGCGCACTTGCTCGACGCGCGTCAAGTGACGGAGAAAGTCACCATAGACCCAAGCCACCGTCTCAAACTTGCCAGGCCAATCGGAGCGCTCATGCGGCCAGGCAAGCCAGGTGGCTTCGTGTGGCTCCCATTCGGCGGGCATGCGGAATCCGCGCCGGCGTGGCGTATCGATTTGCGTCATGGCTTACTCGCTCCACCGGCTGGTTAATCCGCCGTAGTGATCGATGCGGCGATCGCGGAAAAAAGGCCAGTTGCGGCGCACCTCCTCACTCCACGCCGGGTTCACTTCGTGGACCAATATCTCTTCGTGTGCGTTCGAGCCTTCCACTAGCAGCTTGCCAAACGGATCAGCCAGGAAGCTGTTGCCCCAGAACTCCAGACCGCTCTTTTCGTTAGCGTCCGCCGGATCCTGGGGGCGCGGCCCTTCGTAGCCGACGCGATTGACGGCTGCCACGTAAAGACCGTTGGCAATCGCGTGCGACCGCTGGATAGTCCGCCAAGCGTCCAGTTGACCGGGGCCATACTGCGCTTTCTCCGCTGGATGCCAGCCAATGGCCGTCGGGTAGAACAAGATGTTGGCCCCCTGCATCGCCGTCAAGCGCGCCGCTTCCGGGTACCACTGATCCCAACACACCAGCACGCCCAAACGGCCAAACTCAGTGTCGAAGTTTTTGAAGCCCAGGTCGCCGGGGGTGAAGTAGAATTTTTCGAAGAAGAGGGGGTCATCGGGAATGTGCATCTTGCGGTAGAGGCCCAGCAGGTCACCGTCCGAACCCAGGATCGCGGCGGTGTTGTGATAGAGCCCGGGCGCGCGGCGTTCAAACAGCGAGGCGATGATCACGACGCGGTGCTCCCTTGCAATTTTGCCCAAGCTCCCGGTGGTCGCGCCCGGCACCGGCTCGGCTAAATCGAACAATTCGGCCTTCTCTTCGCGGCAAAAATACTGCGAGCGGTACAGCTCGGGAAGGCAGATGACTTGCGCGCCGGCTTGGGCGGCTTCAATGATTTTCTGCTCCGCTTTTTCCTGGTTCTCACGGGCGTCCAGTGAGCAGGACATCTGCACGAGTCCGATGCGGAATGGTTTCGGGTTGCTCATTTTGTATCATTGTCTCTTACCCGCCGTGTTTGCGGACTGTTGCCTGAGAAAAGGACTCTTCCATGCGTTTACTTGCAAGTCTGCTGCTGGCCCTCACGATCTCCGCCGCCGTGCCCACGCCCAAAGAGCATTTGGGCCACGAGGCGGGTGCCGATAACAAAATTGCCGATTTCAATGCCATTCGCGGCTACTTCGAGAAGCTGGCTCAATCCAGTGACCGCATCAAACTGGAGGAGTTTGGCAAAAGTGCGAATGGCCGGCCGATGCTGGTGGCTTACATTTCGTCGCCGGAAAACCTACGGCAACTGGATCGCTTTAAGCAGATCAACCGGCGTCTGGCTTTGGGCCAAGCGACTCCCGAAGAGGCCAAAGTTCTTGCTCGCGAGGGCAAAGCGATCGTCTGGATTGACTCGGGATTGCACGCTTCAGAGATCGCGCCCGCGCAGCACGCGCCGGAACTCGCCTACCGGATGCTGACCGATGAGAGCGAGGAGGTCCGCAAGATTCGCGACAACGTGATCCTGCTGCAGATCCCCGTGATCAACCCGGACGGTTTGGATACGGTGGCCCATTGGTTCGCCGGCAACGTGGGCACGGAGTACGAACGCGCGGGCAGCCCTTACCTTTACCAGAAGTACGCGGGCCACGATAACAATCGCGACTGGTTTATGATGAACCTCGTCGAGACGCGGGCGGTGTCTAAGTTACTCTTTCAGGATTGGTTCCCGCAGATCGTTTATAACCAGCATCAGTCGGCGCCGTTTCCGGCGCGGATCTTTATTCCGCCTTACGCGGAACCGTTAAACCCCAATATCCCCGGGCCGGTGATGGAAGGCATCAACCTGATCGGCTCGGCGATGAAGGAGCGCCTTTCTCGCGAAGGGAAGACCGGGGCCATCTCCTACCATGGCTTCGACGCCTGGTGGAATGGCGGCCTGCGCTCCGTGCCGGCTTTCCATAACATGCACGGCATCTTAACGGAGACCGCCAGCAATAATTGGGCTGCGCCGCGCACTTACTCGCTCAAAGACCTTCCGGAGCGTTTCCCGAATGGCATCCCCACTAAGGATGCCACTGTCTTCTATGAGCGGCCCTGGTTAGGCGGCACCTGGACGTTTCGCGATCAGGTGGAGTATATGCTCACCTGCGACTTCGCCATCCTTGAGTTAGCCGCGTCGCGGTCAGTTCATTTCCTCACGAAAAGCTATGACTTAGCGCGCGCCAACATTGACGCCGGCACGAAGCAAACTCCTTATGCTTATGTCGTCCCCACGGGCCAATGGGACCCGACGAGCGCTGCGGGCATGCTGGAACGCTTACGGCTCGGCGGCATTGAGGTCCGGCGGGCGAAAGCAGAGTTTACTGCGGGCAGCAAGACTTACCCCGCCGGAACCCACGTTATGCTAGCCGGGCAACCGTTCCGCGGTTATCTGGTGGACCTGATGGAGCCTCAGAAATATCCCGAATTGAAGTCCGGTACCACGGGACCAACGAAACGGCCCTATGACGTCGCCGGGTGGACTTTGAGTTACCAGATGGGCGTGAAGGTCGATCGTATTGAGGACCAGTTTTCCGCCGACCTCGACTTACTCTTGCAAGTGAACGCGCCTACCCCTTCGCTCGACCATCGCGACAACGGTTCTTTTCTGGCGACGGCTGACTTACTCAAGCAGAAACAGCCCGTGCGCTGGGCCAGCGACGGGAAGATTTTGCGGCCAGCGGACGAAGGCTACGGCAACGCCGCCTATGAGTTACGCGCCCCGCGGGTGGGGCTCTATCAGCCGCATCCTGAGAACATTGACGCCGGCTGGACAGCATGGTCTTTGGACGAATTCCACATTCCGCATACCGTTCTGCACAACGACGATTTTAAGCGCGGCGACTTACGCCAGCGCTTCGACACCATCATCTTTGCCCAGCAACGCGCCGACTCAATTCTGCATGGGATTAAACAAGGCGAAGCGACGTCGCGACGGGCCGGCACCGGCGAACTGCCCACCCAGCAGCGGCCGGAGTTCACCGGCGGGATTGCGCTGCGGGGACTCGCCAATCTCGAAGATTTCGTCCGGGCCGGCGGCACATTGATCGCCCTCGATAGCGCCACCGAACTGCCGCTCCAGTTTCTGCCGATCGCCGCGCGCGGCTTGCTGCGGGCGACGGAAATTGGCGATGAGACGGCGAGCGGGTACTACAGCCCAGGCTCAATTCTGCGTATTGATGTGGATAATACGAATCCGATCGCATTCGGGATGCCGCGCGAGGCCTACGCAATGTCGACCGGCGGCCAAGCTTTCGAAATCACACTGCTGCCGGAGTTTAACCACGGCGACCGGGCGATCCGCAGCTTTGCCAAATATGCGGAAAAGAATTTGCTGGCCAGTGGCTGGATTTCCGGGGAGAAAGCGGTGACCGGAAAGTCAATTGCGATAGAGAGCCGGATGGGTGCGGGCCGGGTGGTGATGTTTGGCTTCCGCCCGCAGTTCAGGGCGCAATCGCATGGGACGTTTAAGATGTTACTGAACGCCATCTATTTAGGGTCAGCGAAAACGCTGTAAATGCTTACTTCTTGTAACTTAAGGAAAGTCCGCGCGGGCTGCGGCCAAAGAATTCGGTGCGCACGGCCGGATCGGTTTTGATCTTTTTCAGGAAATCTTTCAGCTCTTCGGGATTGGAGCTTAGGTTGTGCGCGGCGATGACACCGCCCGCGCGCACTTTCGGTAGCACCATTTCGAAGTAACGCAAATAATCGGTTTTGGTGGCGTCGATAAAAACGAGGTCCCACGGGCCTTCGAGGCGCGGCACCTCTTCCAGAGCGTCACTCAACCGGGAGTCGACGAACGAAGCCAAGCCAGCTGCCGCCAGATGCTCGCGGGCGATCGCCTGATGCGCCTCGTGAATTTCGAGGGTGACTAACCGGCCCCCGGTCTTGCGTAGGCCCATGGCCAACCAAATGGCCGAGTATCCTTTAGCGGTGCCGATCTCCAGTACCCGCTTGGCCTTCAACCGCACCACCAGATCGCAGAGATACTGTCCGTCCGCCGGACTGATATTGGCCTCCAACTGGCCCGGCTCAACCAAACCCGGCAGGAAAATCTTGATCTCGGCGTCACTCATCGATCGTGCCTCCTGCCCGTGCGCCGGGGCCGCAAGGCTCAGAACTAGCAACAACAGCAACGGAAAGACATGCACGGCGATCGATACTCCTACCTTATTGGAACTCAATCGCGCGGCGGAGTTGTAAATTTCTTGAAGCTTGAGTGAGATTACCCAGCGGGCTGCGCCAGCTAGCGGACGCGGTGCCACAATTTGGAGGCATGATAGAGGGATGAAGAACTTGGCAATTTGGCTGGCTATGACGGCGGGTGCGTTGGCCCAAACGCCGGAATACCTGCCGCTTCAGGTGGGTAACCAGTGGGTCTACCGGACGGCGAACGCTCCCCAGCAGGTGCTTTCTGTCGTGCGTCAAGAGACGGTGAACGGGAACACTTACGCGGTGCTGACGGGCCTATTGAACGAGGTCTGGCTGCGCTCAACCGCCGACGGGGTGCTGGTGAATTATGACCGTGAAGCGCGCCGTGAGCGCCCTTACCTCAATTTCGCCGGGCGTGAAGGTGCCACTTTCGCCACGTCGGCGCACCCCTGCAACACTTCGGCGGAGGTCGAAACGAAGAACTTCAAGGGCAGCTTTGCGCTGGGCGAATTTAGTGGCGTGGCGGCGATCCGCTATGGCGGCTTGGTCTGCGCGGACGCCGGCTTAACGGCCGACTATTACCTGCCTTACATCGGCTTGTTGCGGCGCACTGAAATTACGATTGCCGGGCCTCGCACTTATGACCTCACTTACGCGCGAATCAATGGCACGGTGATGATTTCCACCGCCGAAACTACCTTCTCCGTCAGCACGGACAAATCGGTGTATCTGAGGACTAACCGCGATATTCCGAGCGTGGTAGCGCGCATGACCCTGCGGTCGGATGATGATTTGCAACTGGAGTTCGGCACGGGCCAGGAGATTGAATACCTGCTGACGGATAGTGCCGGCAAGACCATTTTCAAGTGGAGCGACGGCCGGAATTTTACCCAGGCCCTGACGTCCTTGCGCATTGCGAAGGAGCGCAATTGGGCCGCTTCGATCCCGCTGAAAGGCGCGGATGGCCAAGCTCTGCCTGCAGGAATATATCAGTTGGATGGGTTCGTTACGACGATGGGCGGGGCTCGCTACCGGGGCGTGGTGACGATTGAGATCGCCGAGACGAAGCCAGCGGGCAACTGATGGTGAAGCGTTGGTAGACTGGGGAGCGATGATCCGTTACATCCTTCTCGCTGTTACTTTGGCTGGCGCTTCGGGAGCGGCTGAACCCCGCTCAAAAGAGGCGGTGACTGCCGCGGACAAGGCCTGGGCTGCGGCCACGGTGAAAGGCGATGCCGCCACTCTGAACCGGCTGCTGGCCGACGACCTCAATTACATTCACTCGACCGGCACGATTGACACGAAGGCGATGTTTATCGACAAGCTGAAAACGGGCCAGCAGAAATATTCTAAGTTGGAGCATGAAGGGATGGACGTGCGTCTCTACGGCGCGACGGCAGTGGTGACGGCGACGGCGCAGGTAGAATCGAGCACTAAGGGCGTCGTGAACGCGCCAAGCCGACTGCGCTTTATGCATGTTTGGTATTACTCGAAGGGTGCCTGGCAGTTAGTGGCCCATCAGTCACTACGTATTCCGTAGGGCTTGGCGAATTCAGTAACCTAACCCGGAACGTGCCGGCATCGAGAAAAGTGGGAGGAGTTTCGCCATGATCATTGGGGTGCCGAAGGAAATTAAGGACCATGAGTCGCGAGTGGGCTTGGTGCCGGCTGGTGTGACGACGCTGAGGGAGCATGGCCATGAGGTGCTGGTGGAGAGCGGCGCGGGCCGCCTGAGCTCGATTCAGGACGTGGAATACGAGGAGGCGGGGGCGCGGGTGTTGAGCGCGCCCAGCGAGGTGTGGGCCCAGGCGCACATGATCGTGAAGGTGAAAGAGCCGCAGCCTTCCGAGTATCAGTACTTCCGCCCCGATCTATTGCTGTTCACCTATCTGCACCTGGCCCCCTTGAAGGAACTCACTGACAGTTTGCTGGCGGCGAAGGTGACGGCCGTGGCCTACGAAACGATTCGCGAGAGCGATGGTTCGCTGCCCTTGCTGACACCGATGAGCGAGATCGCGGGACGGATGTCGGTGCAAGTAGGGGCGCAATATCTGGAAAAGCCGATGGGGGGGCGCGGCATCCTGCTGGGCGGAATTCCTGGCGTGCAGGCGGGCAATGTCGTGATTATCGGGGGCGGCGTGGTGGGCCACAATGCCGCCAAGATCGCGGTGGGCCTAGGGGCGCACGTCATTCTGATCGACAAGAATCTGAACCGGCTGCGCGAATTGGACGACATTTACAATGGCCAGATTGTGACATTGGCCTCCAATACGCATACCGTGCGCGAAGCACTGCGGCACGCAGACCTGGTGATCGGCGCGGTGCTGGTACCCGGAGCGTCAGCGCCGAAGGTGGTGCGGCGCGACATGATCAAGCTGATGCGGCCGGGCTCGGTGGTGGTGGACGTCGCCATCGACCAGGGCGGCTGCATTGAAACGGCCCACGCGACAACGCATTCTGACCCGGTGTACTACGTGGATGACGTGTTGCATTACTGCGTTTCCAACATGCCCGCCGCCGTGCCGCACACCTCCACGTACGGCCTGACCAACGCGACTTTCCCTTATCTTTTCAAGATCGCCGATCGAGGTTTGGCGGCCGCGTGCCAGAGTTCGCCTGCCATCGCCGAGGGCGTCAATACTTACCAGGGGCATGTCGTTTATCCGGCGGTGGGCGAGAGCCAGGGCCGCGGCTGGAAGGACGTCGCCACTCTTTTCTAATTTGCATTTGCCATAGTCCCCTAACCCAAGTAGCCTAGGATGAATTATTCATGTGCCGCTTAGCCATTATTCCCATTGCCGCGTTGACCAAGCGTAGGGTGACACGCCGCTAGATGCTGGTTGATTTCACGTTAATCGAGCGAGCCAGCAAGGGCGACGATGCCGCCTTTAACGACATCGTGCGCGCGTACCGGCGGCGCATTCTGGGGACGATCGGGCGGCTGATCGGGCGTCCGGAAGATGTGGAAGATGTGGGGCAAGTGGTGTTTCTGCGCCTCTATGAGTCGCTTGACCAACTGCGCACGGCGGAAATGTTCGAGCCGTGGCTGTACCGGTTGACGGTGAATGCGTCCTACGATTATTTGCGGCGCAAGCGTAGGCGGCCGGAATCTCGCATGGCTGACCTGTCGGAAGAACAAGTGATTCTCGCCGACGCATCCGCTTCGATGGACCGGGGGACCGAAGACGCGCGCAAGGCGGCGACCCGTGAATTGGTGGAATCGCTGCTGTCGGCAGTGTCGGAAGAAGACCGCATCTTATTGACATTAAAAGAAGTGGAAGGCTTGTCGATCAGGGAGTTGGAGCAGATCTACAAGGCTAAGGAAAATGCGATCAAGGTGCGGCTGTTTCGCGCCCGGCAGCGCGTATTGAAGGCGTTTGAGAGACAGAAGGCGGGTTTGGCGAGCGCGACGGCCAGCCCAGCGGGGTCCCCTGAAGGACAGTAACCTTGGTTCGGCGCGAGACGTTATGATAGAGAGTACAGTGCGATGGATAAAGATCTAAAATCTCCCGAATTCGATCAGCTTCTTACTGCCTACCGGGCGGCAATCCCCGATATCGACGGCGGCGCGGACTTTATGCCGGGCTTGTGGTCGCGCATTGATGCCAACCGGGCCTTCAATCGCCGTTTCCGGCTGTGGACCCACGGGATGCTGACGGCGGCGTTGGGTTGCTGCTTGGCCATGGGGGCCTTTCTTTTTACCCAGAATGCGCCTTATTCAGACTATTTGGAAGTGCTGGAAGCCGACAACCGCGTGGCTCCCGAGGGCAACTTTCAGCCGGTGAACTTTGAGCCTGCCTCGCCCGCGAGCGCCGGGAGCAATGACCCGTGGGTTGTGGCTGAGGACGAATAACGTGAAACGCTCAAGCTGGAGTATCGCTCTCTACGTCGTATTGATCTTTGCCTCCGGGATCTTGGCGGGAGTTTTAGGCCAGAAGCTGCTGTCATCCCGGGTGGTGAGTGCTGATTCGGCACCGCGGAGTCCCGAGCAGTGGCGGGCCAAGTACGTCGCAGAAATACGGGAGCGTTTGGCGCTCGACAGTGCCCAGGAAACGAAGGTCAATCAGGTTTTGGATAAGACCCGGGCGCGCTTCAACGAGGTAAGAGAACGCAGCCGGCCGGAGATGAAGCGCATTCACGACGAGCAGGTGGACTCGATTCGCGAAATCTTGAACCAAAGCCAGAAATCGGGCTACGCGACGTTCCTTCTCGAAAAAGAAGCCCAGAAGAAAGCTCGCGCTTTATCCGGATCGCGATAAGCCAAGCCTCCACCGCTAAAGTTTCGATCAAAACGGGCATTCGTGAGATAAACTAATAGTTTCGCAAACGCGACCGGCATGTCCGGCCCGCGTCCAATTGAAACGTCACTCGAAAGCTTAATACATTATGATCCGAGTCGAAGGCTTAACCAAGCGCTACGGCCATAACTTGGCCGTGGATCGCATCTCCTTCGAAGTCGCGAAAGGGCGCATTGTCGGTTTTCTGGGTCCGAATGGGGCCGGGAAAACGACGACCATGCGCGTGCTCACCTGCTTCATGCCGCCCACGGCGGGGCAAGCGAGCGTCGCCGGCTTCGATTGCGTCGGGCAACCCCAAGAGGTAAAGAAACGCATCGGCTATCTGCCGGAAACGCCGCCGCTTTATCCTGACATGTCAGTGGATGAATACCTGAACTTTGTGGGCGCACTGAAGGGCATCCCCTCGGCTGAGTTGGGCAAGCGCGTGGCGGAAGTGGAAGAGCGTTGCGCCGTGGCCGACGTGAAGAATAAGCTCATCAGTAAACTGTCGAAAGGCTACCGGCAGCGGGTCGGTTTGGCGCAAGCGATCATCCACAACCCCGATGTGCTGATCCTGGATGAGCCGACTTCGGGCTTGGATCCGCGGCAGATCATGGAGACGCGCGACCTGATTAAGGGGCTCGCCGGCGACCACACCATCATCCTCAGCACCCACATTCTGCAAGAAGTGGAGGCGATCTGCGAGCAAGTGATCGTGATCGCCAAGGGCCAAGTGCGCGCTATCGACACGCTCGAAAATCTGATTGCCCGCGGCGTGGGCGCGGTGGACGTGGAAATCGAACCACGCGAAGGCGAGTTGAACTTTCCCGCCGCTAAGCTGACCCTCGAAGGCATTCCCGGCGTCACGCGCGTGAAACAAACCGGCGAGGTACGCCACAACCGGGTACGTTTTGAAGTGGAAAGCAAATCGGGGCACGACGCGCGCGGCGATATCGCGCGAGCGGTAGTGGGCGCGGGGCTCAATCTGAATGAGTTGCGCTCGGGCCTGGAAAAGATTTATCTGGAACTAACTGGCGTTCCTGCGGTGACTGCACCCGAACCGTTAGAGGAGACCGCAGCATGAGAAATATCTGGACCATTTGTAAGAAGGAGATGAAGAGTTACTTCTCGTCTCCGGTTGGCTATTTATTGCTGACCATGTTCGCCATCATCATCGGCTTCTTTTTCTGGAATGTGGTGGGTTACTTCGCCATCATGGGCCAGCGGCAAATGCAGGCAGGCGGCACGATGAACGTAAACGAATTTGTGGTGCGGCCGCTGATCCAGAATATGAGCGTGGTAGGACTGTTCCTGATCCCGCTAATCACCATGCGGCTATTTGCCGAAGAAAAGCGGCAGGGGACCATCGAGTTACTGCTGACGTCACCGATCACGGACGTGGAAATGCTGATTGGCAAGTGGCTGTCCGCCGTTTTTATGTATGGCGCCATGGTCGCGTTCGCCTCCATCAGCTTTATCTTTCTCTTCGCTTACGGTAATCCGGATTTGAAGCCGATGCTGGTGGGCTTCCTCGGCCTCATGCTGCAGGCGGGCGCGCTGCTCTCCATCGGCCTCTTTATCTCCACCACCACCAAGAACCAGATCATTGCCGGTGCCACCACCTTCGGGGTCGCCCTCTTGCTTTGGACTTTTGAATGGGTGGCGGGCTACGAAACGGCTGGTTGGGCCAAAGTGATGTCCTACATCTCGGTGATCCCGCACTTTGAATCATTTGCGCGAGGCGTGATTGACACGAAGGATGTAATCTACTTCGTTTCCTTGACTTTCCTGGGCCTCTTTCTGACCGCACGGTCACTCGAATCACTGCGGTGGAGGTCTTAACATGGCGTCTGATTTCATGCAAAAACGGCAGACCAAGTTTGCGGCTTACACGACGGCTTATATTCTGGTGGTACTGGCCATTCTGGCGGCCATCAACTGGCTGGGCGTGCGCCATAGCAAGTCTTTCGATACCACCGCCAATAAGCGCTACAGCCTTTCTGAACAGACTGAGAAAATCGTCAAGAACCTGAAACAGGACGTCAAGATTAGTTTCTGGGATTCGCCGGACCAATTCCGCGGTGCCCGTGACTTACTCGATCGTTACGATGCGCTCTCCGGCAAGCTGACGGTGGAGTATGTGGATGGCAACAAGATGGCGCGTCTCGCTCGCGAAAAGAACATCAAACAGCCGGGCACGATTCTCATCGAAAGTGGCAACAACCGGCAAGAAGCGAAGTCGCTGTCGGAAGAGGAGATCACGGGGGCCATGGTGAGGCTGCTGAAGGGTACCGAGCGCCAAGTCTGCTTCGTGCAGGGCAGTGGCGAGCGGGACCCGGGCGATAGCCAGAAAGGCAGCGGTTACTCGCAAGCGAAGACGCTGCTCGAGCGCAATAACTACAAGACGCAGACCATCAGCCTGCTGGAGAAACGGGAAATTCCCGCCGCTTGCACGATTACGATTGTCGCGGGGCCGCGCTTTGACTATCCCGCGGAGGTAGTTAAGGTATTGCAGGATCGAGTGGAGCAGAACGGCTCCGTGCTGTTTATGTTGGACCCTCCTTTGCAACTCGGAACGGAAAAGATTGCCCCGAACGCGGACTTAGTCGCGCTGTTAACCAAATGGAATGTCGTGTTAAATGCTGACTTGGTGATCGACGATAGCCGCGCCGGGCAAATGTTCGGTTTGAGCGAAGCGACCCCGCTGGTGGCCGCTTACGATACTCACCCCATTGTCCGCGAAATGAGCCGCGTGGCTACCGCATTTCCATTGGTCCGCTCGCTGGAGGTAAAAAGCGGCGGAGAAGCCACGGCCCAGAAGCTTTTTTCCACGTTGCAATCGAGTTTTTCGACGCGCAATCTCTCTTCGGCCCAAATTCAGCCGGGTAAGGACGACAAGCCGGGTCCTTTGGCGATTGCGGCAGCGGGCAGTGTGAAGAAGGGCCGCTTTGTCGTGGTAGGTACGTCGATGTTTATCGCAAATAGCATTCTTCGTTTCCAAGGCAATGGCGACTTATTCATGAATATGTGTAACTGGCTCTCCGCCGACGAGGACCTGATCTCGATTCGCCCCAAGGATCCGGACAACCGCCCGATGAACCTGAGCCGGGCCCAGATCCTGACCATTCGTACCTTTAGCCAGTTCGTGTTGCCGTTGCTGGCGATCGGCGCGGGGATCATGGTTTGGCTGAAGCGGAGATAGCGGCACACATGAATGATCGACGATTATACGCCGCCCTGGGTTTAGCCGTGCTGCTCGGCGGCGGTGTCTGGTGGTCATTGCGGGAGGAAGAGAAGGCCGCCTCCAAGGGGGCAAAAGACCAGAATGCCCCCGACGCCACCTTCACGAAGTTACTCGACTTACCGGCGTCGCAAATTACGGGGATCGAGTTGCGCAAGCTCGGCGCGGAGCCGGTGGTGCTGCAGCGTGGCGCAGGCGATAACTGGCGCATCACTGCGCCAGCTGCTTTCAGCGCCGACGGTGCGGCGGTGAATTCAATGGTCACCAGCCTGGCGTCCCTCGTCGCCGACAAGTTAGTCGACGAAAAGCCCAAGGCGCTGGAGGAGTATGGCCTAGGCATGCCGGCCATCGATGTGCTGATCCGGATGAAAGATAGCAGGACGCATCGGGTGTTGATTGGCGACCTGTCCTCGATGTCCGGCAGTTTCTTCGCCAAGGTAGATGCGGACCCCAAAGTCTACAGCGTCGGGACTTTTGTCCAAACGAATTTGAATAAGTTGCTGAGTGACTTACGCGACAAGCGGTTGATGGTCTTCGAGCCGGCCCAAGTGGGGCAACTTACACTTACGTCCGGCGGCAACACTACCGAGTTCACGAAGAACGCACAGGGAACTTGGCAAATGGTAAAGCCATACGCCTACCGCGCCGACAGCTTGACCGTGGAAGAGATCGTGCGCAAACTGGGCGAAGCGAAGCTTGACTTGGCGGCGGACGCGGCTAAGCTGGCGGCTGGTTTCTCAAGCGGTACACCCGTCGCGGCGGCGAGCATCCGCACCGCAGGCGGCACGCAGTCGATTGAAATTCGCCATACCAAGGACGAATACTTTGCTAAAGCCAGCACGGCCGAAGGAGCCCACAAAGTTACGAAGGAACTGGCCGACAGCCTCAGCAAGCCACTAGACGGGTTACGCACCAATAAGCTTTTCGACTTTGGGTTTGCCGAAGTAAGTAAGGCAGCATTCCGGGAAGGCGCCACTCAGCTCACTTACGAACATCAGGGCGAAGAGTGGAAGTCGGGAGGCCAGAAGATGGCCGGCGTGGCCGTGCAAAGCTTCATCGATAAGTTGCGGGACCTATCCAGCCTGCGGTTCCTCACCGGGGGCATGCCGGTTGAGACGGTGGAAGTGAGCGTCACCAGCACCAAAGGGACAGAGCGCGTGACGCTCGGCAAGCGGGGCACGCAGTGGTTTGCGCAACGGCCCGGCGAACCGGCCATCTACGAAATCGATAGCAAGGTAGTGGAAGAGTTACAATCGGCTGCCCGTGCCGTGCAGCCTGAAAAAAGCGAGAAGAAAAAGTAAGTGGACGAGCAATCGGTCCTGTTGACTGATCTTTATCAGCTCACCATGGCCGCCGGTTATTTTGCGGCGGGGAAGCAATCTGAAATTGCGACGTTTGACTTATTCGTCCGGCGACTGCCACCGGAACGTGAGTATCTGATTGTCGCGGGGTTAGCCCAGGCGGTGGAGTATCTCACCAAGGTGAGGTTTACGGCGGAGGAAATCGCCTGGCTGCGCAAGCTTCCGGTGCTGGCGAATGCCGCCGCCGACTTCTTTACTTACCTCGAAACATGGCGCTTCACGGGAACTGTTCGCGCCATGGCCGAAGGCACAGTCGCCTTCGCGGGCGAGCCAATCTTGACGGTGCGCGCCCCGGTGATTGAGGCGCAGATCGTGGAGACGTTTCTGCTCGCCACCGTCAGCTTCCAGACGATGATTGCCAGTAAGGCGGCCCGCCTGGTGGACATCGCCCAAGGACGCCCCGTGATTGAGTTCGGCACGCGCCGCGCCCACTCGCCTTCCGCCGGACTCTTCGCGGCCCGCGCCGCGTATATCGGTGGCTGCGCGGGAACAAGCAACGTGCTGGCCGGGCAACGCTATGGCGTGCCGGTATACGGCACCTCCGCGCACTCCTGGGTGCTCGCCTTTGCCCACGAACAAGAAGCCTTTCGGCAGTTACAGCACTTACTCGGCGTCCAGACGGTGCAGTTAGTCGACACTTACGATACGGCGGAAGGTACGCGTCGCGCGGCGGCACTGGGCTTGCCACTCGCTGCGGTGCGCATCGATAGCGGCGACCCCATGGCCCTTTCACGCGAAGTACGCGGCATTCTCGATGCCGCCGGACTTACCCAGGTAACGATCATGATTACCGGAGATCTGGACGAAGCCAAGATCGCCGCGATCATTGAGGCCCAAGCCCCGGTCGACTCATTTGGCGTGGGTACGCATTTGGCCACGTCCGCCGACGCGCCGTATCTGGCCGCCGTCTACAAACTTGTCGAGTACGAAAGTGAAGGGCAAGTGCGCTATCCCGAAAAGCGGTCGCCCGGCAAAGCGACCATTGGTGGCGCAAAGCAGGTGTACCGCCAAGGCCACCGTGACCTGATGACCAGCGTGACGGAAATTGCCGATGGGGAGCCCTTGCTCACTACCGTCATCCAGCACGGCCACTCCACCGGCGACCTGGGCTCCATTACCGGCGCACGCGAACGCTGCCTCCAGCGGCCCCGCACTCCGCGTACCATCGAAGTGAGCGAGACCTTGCGTGCCCACCGTATTCCTTGATGTCGATACCCAGCTGGATTTTCTCTACCCCGCCGGTGCTCTCTATGTCCCCGGTGCCGAGCGGATCCTTGCTCTGATCGCCCAACTCAACCGCTACGCCGCCGCGGAGCGTATTCCACTGATCTCCACCATGGATGCGCACACGGAGGACGACCCCGAATTTAAAATTTGGCCGCCACACTGCGTGGCCGGCACGCTAGGCCAGCGTAAGCCCGATTGCAGCGTGCTGCCCCAACACGCTTTCGCTCCGCACATCGCGCCGCAAATGATTCTCGAAAAGCAATCGGTGGATTGCTTCACCAATCCCCATCTGCCAGGCCTGCTCAATGCACTGCAGGCGGATCGCTGCGTGGTGTACGGCGTGGCGACGGAAATTTGTGTGCGGAATGCGGCTGTGGGTCTGCGCGACCGAGGTTACCAGGTAGAAGTCGTGGCGGAGGCGGTGAAGGAGCTATCGCGCGACGCCGTCAGCCGCATGCGCTCCGAGTTCACATTCGTGTCCTTGGCGAGCATACTGCCGGGCGGGTAATAAGCCGATAGAATACCCGTTATGCGACTCTTCGCCTTCCTCACGGTGCTCCCGCTATTCGCCCAGCCCTCGCAACCGCCGCTCAGCGAAACCGAGCGGCTCGCCTGGTTTAAGGAGTCGAAATTCGGCATCTTCTTTCATTGGGGCGCATACTCCGTGATTGGCCGGCACGAATGGGCGCGCCATCGCTTCCAGATTCCGCAGGCGGAGTATGACACGTACGCCAAGCAATTCAATCCGGTGAATTTCAAGCCGGAAGAGTGGGTAAACCTCGCGCAGAACGCGGGTGCCAAGTATATGGTGATCACGTCGAAGCATCACGACGGCTTCAGCATCTTTCGGAGTAAGGTCTCCGGGTACGACATGGAGATCACCCCTTACGGGGGCGACCCACTTAAGCAATTGGCCAATGCCGCGCAACGAAAGGGCATGCGCCTGGGCTTCTATCACTCCATCATGGACTGGCATCATCCCGACTATCGCCCGCGCCGCGACTGGGAGTCGAAGACGCCCAACGCCGGGGGCAACAACGGGCGCTACGTCGATTACATGAAGGCCCAGATCCGGGAGTTACTCACCGGTTATGGCGACGTCTCCATGCTGTGGTTCGACGGCGAATGGGAACACACGCTACGCGACCTGAAACGCGACGGCGAAGTGTACGACTTTATCCGTAACTTACAGCCCAATACCTTGATTAACGATCGCCTGTATGAACGCCAAGCGGGTAGCCGGGGTGATTTTGGCACGCCCGAGCAATTCGTACCGGCCACTGGCGTGGTGGATCCCACAGGCAAACCCGCCCTTTGGGAATCCTGCGTCACCATCAACCAAGATTCCTGGGGCTATAACAAATATGAGACCGAGTTTAAGACTTCACGTGACTTAGTCCGCATGTTAATCGAAGTCGTCAGTAAGGGAGGCAACTTACTCTTGAATGTCGGGCCGACGCCCGACGGACGGATCCAATCGGAGTTTGTCGAGCGCCTCGAAGCGATGGGCCGCTGGATGAAGGTGAATAGCGAAGCGATCTACGGCACGACGGCGAGCCCGTTCGCCCGGCTGCCATTCTTTGGACGCGCGACGGTGAAAAACAACAACCTTTACCTGCACGTCTTCGAATGGCCGAAGGGCGGCCAGCTGCGGTTACCGGGCATCAAGAATCCGGTTTTTTCGGCACGCATTCTGGGCCAGCCAAACGCCGTGGTGGGCATCAAAAAGGAGAATGACGACGTGCTGCTGACGTTGCCGGCTGACCCTTCGAACGACATCGCCACGGTGATCGCGCTGAAGCTGGATACGACGCCGGTGACATTGCCTTTCTCCATCAAACCGAACCGGCAAGGCGTCCTTGAGCTAGGTGCCGAGTCCTGCGAGATCGAGACGAGGTTCGAACAGCGAGCGAAGAAGGAGAACGCGCTGGGCCATGTCTTCGTTACCAAATGGACCCGCCCGGACGACGTCCCCAGCTGGAACTTTACCACGCCCCACGCTGGCCGTTATCGGGTGGAAATTGCCTACGGCAAGGGTGGCCGCCCAGCGGACGCGGCCGGGGAATATACGATCATGGTGGGTACCCAGAAGCTCTCGGGAAAGATTGAGCCGACGGGTGGCGACTGGGTTTTTAAGCCCCACGCGGCCGGAGTGCTCACCCTGCCCGCCGGCGAACAATCGTTGAAAATCACTACGAACGTGAAGGGTACCGAGGCCATGCAACTAGAGCGAGTCACCCTTCGTCCGGAGCGGTAAGATCAACAATTCAAAATACTTACCAGCTAACGTTGCCACGGAGTGCCTGGGCCTGTTAACCTGTTAGTCAGAGGATTTCATCTGATATGGCGGCAAAACCTGCCTTCGCCACGGGCGCCCAAGTGGAACACGTCAAGTTCGGATTAGGTTCCGTTCAAGTCTGCACTGAAGAGCATGTCTCAATCAAGTTCGATGAGCATGGTGAGAAAAAGTTCGTTTTGACGATCGTTCTCCCGAACCTGCGGAAGAGCGATCGTACGCCTCCGCCGGAGAAACGTAAGCCACGCAAGACGAAAGCGGCGGCCGCGCCCAAGGTGCCAACGAACAGCGGCAAGGCCGTCGCGATGTCTTAGGTTTAAAGAGAACACGACCATCCCGGTGGCGGAGCGATTCGTCGCGCCGCCAACCTAATTCCTTCCGGCAACAAGAAATCGGCCGCCGGTCGCGCGGCCATAAATTGCCGCAGATCCCCGGCATCGCGCGCCAGGATAACGGTGGCTAAGGCGCGGCGATCCGGCAATCCCCAGGCCAGCAAATCTTCCGTCGGCGGCGTGGCCATCAACTCTTCTTGAACCGTCCTGGTAATCCCGAGCGCGTGAAAATCGAGCGCCGTGGTGCCGTAATCGGGCGTGGGTGCGATGAAGATATAGCGCGGTCCATGCGCGAGGGGAAGTACCGTCGCGTGGAACTCGTCTGGCGTGCCGAGAATATAAAGCTGATTGGCCCGCGACAGCTCACAATAGTGCCGTAAGGTGGCTACCACGGGCAAGGGCGGGTCAGCGGAACGACGCCAGGCCCCCCCCAGTGTGACGAGCGACAGAAATGCGACGGGAACCAGCAGCGCCCAACGCGGGTGCGCATCGAGAAACTCGCTGATCGCCATGGCGAAAGCCGGAATCAGGGGCAGCCAGTAAGAGAGATTGCGGTATTGGTAGCCGAACACGGCGGCGATCACGGTTACTGACATCGCTAGCGGCACGGCGGAGCGCTTCATCAGTAAAGCACTTAGCCCTAATAGGGCCAACGCCGGTTCCAGCCGCACGGCGCGCCACCCATAAAACATGGCCGTCGACTCGTTCGAGGTCTGCGGCGGGGTTCCCAAGCCGTAACGAAAGATCTCGACACCCACATACTCGGCCAGGAACCATCGCGGGTGCACCGCCCAATGGTAGAGATGCCACGGTGCGGCGAAGATAAAAGCGGCGGCCGCTACGAAGGCTAGCGATTTCCACGAGGCCAGTGGTTGCCGGCGCACTAAGCGAATCAATTGATGCGCACCGAGCGCAATCAATGGCAGGAGGCCAGCGATGCCCTTAGTGAGAATCGCCAGCCCGGTGAGCGCCCCGAAAAGGAGGGCGGAGCGCGGCGAAGCCAGCGCTTCATCTTGGCGCAACGCATCCATGGCAAAGACGAAGAGTGCGGTGAGTAACACATCGGTCAGCGCGAGTCCGGTGAGGCGCGCGAGATACTCGTTGCCGGCTAAAGTAAGTAGGACGAACGCGGCGATCCATGTCTTGGTGCGCGCGGCGAGTAACCCAATCATAGCGGCGGCGGCGAGTAACGAAGCTAGGCGCAGGCTGATGGTGGAGACGCCGAATAACTTCACCGACGCCGCCGTCAACCAATAGAATAGTGGCGGTTTGTATAGGGCAAATCGTTCCAGGAAGTGCGGGGTGAGCCAATCGCCTTGCGTGGCCATTCGGATCGCCGTGTGGCTGTAGACGGCCTCGTCCTGCGCGCGAATCTGACCGATGGGGTCGACATAACCCGCGCCCACACTGCCGAAGGTAACCTTGAGGCTGAGAATCGCCAAGGCGAGTAAGAAGAAGAGTAAGAACCGTTTCATTCGCCGGTCTCGATCCGCATCCCGTCGTCGCAGAGTATCTGGCAACTTTTCGCGTGCGCGACGCCATTTACGCGCACCCGGCACTCCTGGCAAATGCCAATGCCACAGAGGGGCGCGCGTGATTCGCCGGTAACTGACCGGCGAAAGTCGGTTTCACCCGCGAGATAAATGGCCACCGCGACCAAAGTGCCACAGTGTATGTCGAGCGGCCGTCCATTCACAGTTACTCTCATGCTAAATACCCATTAAAGCGGCCGGGCAGATAGGGGGCAACCGGAATCGCCGGTTGGCGGTGCAGGATCTGGTCAACTAGGATGCGCGCCGTGCCGAGGGAGGTCGTAATGCCGAGCCCTTCGTGGCCGGTGGCCAGAAACACGCCGGGGCGCACCAGGCCGATGAGAGGTAACTTATCAGGCGTGGCGGCGCGAAAGCCCGTCCACATGCGCAGGATGTTGAGGCCGGCCAACCCGGGCATATAGCGGGCGGCGCGGGTGAGCATCTGACGCAGAAGCGCATCGTTCACCTCGCTACCCGTCTGGTCATACTCGCGCGACGAGCCAATGAGTATCTGCCCCGTACGGCGCGGCTGCACATTAAACGCGACCGACTCCTGGGAGTTGCTATGGGCACTCTTCAGATAACCTAACTCCACTAACTGATGCCGCGCAAAGCCGGGGTAGCGGTCCGTAATGACTAAGTGCCCCTTGCGGGGCCGCAAAGGGAGTTGCGGAAAGAACTGGGCCGCCTCTGCGCCGAGCGCGCAGATGGCTATGTCGCAGGATAAGCGTTGACCGGCCAGCTTGACCCCGCCCGGTTCAAAGGCTTCCACAATTCCCGTAATGAAACGGGCACCTTGCCGCATAGCTCGATCTAACAGCCAGCGAGCAGCGCACGGCGCATAGATGACACCGTCTCCCGGCACCCTCAAAGCTCCCCATAAACCATCGGCTAAGTTTGGCTCCGCTTCGAGCAGTGTACGCCGATCGAGTAACTCCGAAGCCACTTGACGATCGGCATAGTAACGCTGCTTCTGCTGACAGGCTTGTAACTCTTCCTCGTCAGCCGCGACCCACAGCGTTCCCGCCGGATCATACTCCAATTCGGCAGGCATCTCTTCAATCAGGTCCTGCCACAAATCACGCGAGTACTTAGTCAACGCAAACTGCGCCTCGAAGTCATCCATCACCACGATATGGCCCATGCCCGCCGCTGTGGCACCGCCGCCGGCTTGGGCCCGCTCGACGATGGTCACCGACATACCGGCGCTGGACAAGGCGTCGGCAATCGCGGCACCCACGATCCCCGCGCCCGCGATGACCACGTCGGCGCTCAAGAGCGTATCCCGTGCCGGAAGGGATCTCGCGCATCGAGCATCACAGTCGCTTCGGCGGTAATGTACGCGGTGCCCCGAATCGACGGACGAATGCCGGTTTCCGCCGGTTCATAATGTCCCTCGAAAAAGCTGCCGACAATGCTCTCTTGCCGGAAGATAGCACTGGGCGCTAATTTGCCGTCCGCCGCCAGACAGGCTAACTTCGCACTGGTGCCGGTGCCGCAAGGCGAACGGTCGTACTCTCCGCCCGGGCACAACACAAAGTTCCGGCTGTCAGCATGGGCGGACGGCCCGGAGAGTTCAATATGGTCGATCTCCTGGCCTGCAGCCCCGGTAATTCTTTGGGCCGGCAAGGAGGCCCGAATGGCCTTGGCACAGGCCTGAAGCGCATCCAGATTCGCGAAGTCCACAGTCAAGCCGTGATCGTAAACCAGGAAGAACCAATTACCGCCCCAAGCAATGTCGCCATGCAGGAGTCCGTGGCCAGGAACCATGACGGGCACCTGCGCCGCCAAGCGATAGCTGACGACATTGCCGACGCTAACGTCGCCGCCGGAGTGCAGCGTGGCCGTCACCTCGCCGACTGGCGTCTCCATCCGATGGTGGCCCGGTTCTAGACGACCCAAGTAACTGAGGGTCGCCACCAGGCCGATGGTGCCGTGTCCGCACATGCCCAGGTAGCCGGCGTTATTGAAGAAGATGACGCCCGCGGCGCAAGCTGGGTTGACGGGTTGACAGAGTAAGGCACCGACCATAACGCCGGAGCCACGAGGCTCAGTTACTGTCGCCGCGCGCAGCCAGTCATGCTCATCGCGCAATTTCGCCAAGCGGCTGGCCATATTGCCATCGCCTAAATGCGGCCCGCCAGCGACGATGACGCGAGTTGGTTCCCCGCCGGTGTGCGAGTCGATGACAGAAAGCCGAGTCATGCGTAGCGCTTTAGGTCAGGCCGGGCGGCGATCGCGCCCCGGATAATTCGCAGGATTTCGTCGCGCTCTGCGCCATCGATCATTAGTCGCGGCGCACGAGTCGTTTCGCTGCCTAAGCCGACCTCTACCATGCACAGTTTGATGTACTGCACGAGTTTCACCTTGGTATCTAAGTGCAGCAGGGGCGTGTACCAGCGGTATAACTCGCGCGCCTCGGTCCAGCGACCGGCCATCGCCAGTTCCCAGAGCACGCGATTCTCGTCAGGAAAGGCATTCACTAACCCAGAAACCCAGCCTTGCGCGCCTAACATGGCTGATTCCAGAACTAAGTCATCGACTCCAGAAAATAATATAAATCGATCACCCACGGTGTGGACTAAGTCAGTAATCCGGCGGACGTTGTCCGACGACTCTTTGATCGCGACAATGGTAGGCTCATCGACTAAGTCAAGAAACATGGTTGGTGTCATGTCGACAAAGTAAGCCGGCGGATTGTTGTAAATCATGACGGGCAATGACGAAGCGCGAGCCACGGTACGAAAGTGGGCGATCGCCTCGCGGCCGTCGGCTTTGTACATCATGGCCGGCAGCACCATCAGGCCATCGATCCCGATGCGCTCGCAGTCCTTGGCAAAACGGCAGGAGGTAGCCGTGGTGAATTCGGCCACACCGCTCAGAACGGGAATCCGTCCCGCGACCGCTGCTTTGGCCGCGCGGAGCACTTCGAGCTTTTCTTCATAGCTCAACGCCGTGTTTTCGCCGACGGAGCCCAGCAGGATCACGCCATGAATTCCAGCTTGGATCATCACCTCCAAGTGGGCGAGGGTCGCCTCCAGGTTCAGACTTTCGTCCGGATGAAACTGCGTCGTCGCAGCGGGGAAGACGCCGTGCCATGTGATAGTCATCTTCGGGTCAGGATAACAGATGGATCGCGGCTCAGCAGCCGGGCGGTCTTGTCACGTGATCCGGGCGTTGCTGAAAGCAAGCCAGGAGGGGGCCTAGTGGGGAGTGGATTTACGTATCCACGACGGGCAGTGCGCCGTAAGCGATGACGACGTCCGCGCTAGCGATGGGCGCCGACGTCATTTCCCGGGGATTCCACCGTGGCCAATGGCGGGTTGGTGAGGTAACGGCGCTGGAACATATTGTGCCCGGGAATCTCTCCGCCGGCGATGTCGCCCGTCACCAGCGACCGGCCTCCTTCGGTGGTAACAATACCCACCATGTTGACTCAATTTCAGTTACTTTTTCGAGCACCACGCTGAAAAGGCGGTATTGACACGATCAGTTCCGGAGGCTGCCGTGCTCAAGAAACGCGCGCGCATTCTAGTACCTCGACCGTTTGAAAGAGTCCTCAATTGCGCGATGGGTGGCTACTAGCCCACCGCGTGAGCAGTAGAGTAAATTTGCGTGAATCGTTGTGTTTATTTGACCTAAGCGTCCCCCCGCTGACGCGGCGGGCTAGTTTCTGCGGCGCGGTGGTTAGAACCTCTTCAAGCGGTCGCAGCACTAGGTGGATGGGGCGTTGGGCGCATGGGGTCTGGAGAACGCCCTTCTGACGCTTGGCTTTACGGATCTTACAACGGATTCGTGCCTGGCGTCTTTTTCGGCAGCGCTGCTCTACGGGTTCAAAGGGGGAGGATTACTCCCGCTTGATGGCGTCCTTGATGAGCCCGGCCATCAGGATGTTGACTAGCGAATTGCCGCCATCGGCACCGCCTCCCCCCGCCATGATTTGGGGCACTAACGGCGTTTTCGCCTCGGCCAATGCGCGACCCACCTCGATCACCGCGTAGTTATTCTGCCCCACGGCCTCGGTCTTCAGCTTGATCACTGAGGCTTCGGCCGTACCGACCGCCATGGTCCGTTCGGCGGTGGCGTTGCCGACCACGGTGAGCACTTCGGCGTCCGCCTTGGCGTTGATGGTCTTCGATTCCGCCTCACCCGCGGCTTTCTTGACGACGGCTTTGGCATTGAACTCGGCGATTTCGACCGAGCGTTCCGCCGCCACCACGCCGGCTTGCGTGTCGGCTTGGGCTCTGGCTTGTTGCAGACTCTTACGGGTCTCCTCCGCCGTGCGCTGCGTCTCGAAGGTGGTCTTTTCCTGCTCGGCGATCTTGCGGTCGGTGAGCGTCTTCATTAGCGCCTCGGGCGGCGTGATGTCGCCGATCAGCGTATCCACGGCCACCACGTTGTACTCCGTCAAAGCGGCGGAAATGCGGGTCTTTGCGTCTTCCTGGCGTTCCTTGCGCTGCCGCAAGAAGTCGATGACATCGGAGCCTTGCGCCGCGTTGCGGAAGTAGTTGCCGATGGTCGGTTCCAGTACTTGAGTTACTAAGTTAGCGACACTGCCGAAACGGGCAATCACCTTGGGCGCATCGTTGCGCGGAATGTGGATAATCTGGCTGACATCCAGATTGAAAGTGAAGCCGTCGGAGGAGCGCACGGTGATGGTCGACAGGTTCTTGTCGAGGTTATGCGCTTCACTCTTGCCCGTGGCCCAGTTCAACACGACGTTGGCCGTCGGCACACTTTCTACTTTGTGCGTGTAAGGATTGATGGGATACTTACCCGGGTCGAGCGGATCGAGCCAGACGCCTTTTTGTCCTTTACCGACTAAGTTGCCGTGCTTAAACGTTTCGCCCGTCGTATCTACGCCGGGCAAGCCGACATAGGCAATCACCACGCCCGCACTGGCGATGGGGACCGAAGTCATTTCCCGTGATTCCACCGTGGCCAGACGCGGATTGATGAAGTAACGGCCAGCCAGGATCACTTGCTCCTGCAGGCCTTTGAATCCGCCGGCGTCGATAAAGGATTGCCCGTCCTGGAACATGTTATGCCCGGGGATTTCCTTGCCCGCGATGTCGCCCGTTACCAGCGACCGGCCTTCTTTGGTAGTTACAATTCCCACCATGTTGTCTTCAATTTCAGTTACTTTTTCCAGCACCACGCTGAAGAGAGCGGTATTGATGCGGTAAGTTCCTGGGGGAATTACTTTGATCTGCGGACCGCGCTCGCCGCCGTTCTCCAGAAACGCGCGCGCATTCTGGAACGCATCGCACTCCACCTGCTTGGCCAGCACCCGGCCGTTGCCCAGCGGATTGCCGTCGCGCGCCTCCACAATGCCGATGTAGCCCTCCTTGACGTTCGCGAACTGCTGCCGGAGGATGTTGTACTGCCAAGGCCAATAGCCGAAGTAGAGCCCCGGGGCGAGGGAATCGCCCTGGAATCCGGCCTCGCCTTTGAGGGCGATGATCTTGCCGTCGGGCAAGGACTTATGCGCGCCCCATAGGACGAACTTCTTATTGACGATGCCGATGGAGTCCTCGGGGATGACGGCAATGCCCAAGAGCCGAAAGGTCCAGCGGTAGAAGATGAAGAAGGCGGCGATGGGGATTATCCACCAGAGGTTCGCGAGAAGTACGGAGAGTTCGTTCATGATTTTGTCCTTGGCGGGCGGGGCGTTGGGCGGATGCGGTTCCGGAGAACGCCCTTCTGGCGCGTGGCTTCACGAATCTTACAACGAATTCGTCCCTGGCGTTTTCTTCGGCGGCGCTGGGGGCTCGGCCGACTGGGTGTTGGATCGAATGATTTGGTACGTCTTGCCGCCAGCGACCTGGTCCAGGTCCTGCTCGGGCAGTTCGGGCTTTTCGGTTTTCTTGATTTCTTTGGACATGATGTTTCTCCTTGTTGAAACGGTTTGATTTGCAAGACCGCGATTAGCTGCCTTCACACTGTTAAGCGTAAGTGGTGCGGAAAAGGGATCATTTATCTTGAAGAGCCCCAACCCCCAATGTTTAGTCGTGTGCCCAGACCCCTCAGCCGCGCACGAAGTGAGCGGCTCCTACGTTTGCGTCCGCTCACTCCATCGTGCGAGAACGTGTAACCCATCAACGCCCGGATTGACCGGCGCGTCGGCGACTCCATGAGGCCCGTGGGTGGGAAGGGCGGCTGGCGATCAGCGAACGCCCTTCTGAATTGCGACGACTCCATTCAGCGGAGCGGCGCCGGAGGCGGGGCCACAGGAGTCTCCGAAGAGTTCGACTTCGACGACTTGACGGTCGTGGCACCGCCGGCGACCTTGTCCAACTCCTGCTCGGTCAATTCGGACTGCGTTTTCTTGATCTCTTTATTCACGATGTTTCTCCTTTTTGAAACGGGTTGGTTCGGAAGGACCGCGACTACGGCCCTACACCTTGGTGAAGCGCAGGATGCGCGAAAAGGTATCATTTATTCGGAAGCGGGGGCGGTGAAGACCTCGAGCCGCGACCGGAGGGAGCGGGCCTCCAGGACCACTAAGCTTTCCGAGGCACCGGGCTGTGGCCCGCTCCCTGCGGTTGCGGCTCGAGGCTGAAACGGTGGTGCGCAAAGGGGAGAAGCGTTCGCAAACGCCTTCCGATGGGTCATCCAGC
>JANLPT010000292.1:0-15454 GCA_031367405.1 Bryobacteraceae bacterium | reverse complement strand
TGCTGGGGCCCAATGGGGCGGGTAAGTCCACGCTGATCCAGACGATGCTGGGCTTTCACGCTCCGCTCTCTGGCTCGGCGAAGCTCTTTGGCTTTGACTGCCATCGACAACCCAAAGAGGTCCGGGCCCGGTTGGGTTATATGCCGGAAAACGACTCCTTTATTGCTAACATGACCGCCGTGGCGTTTTTGCGGATGATGGGTGAGTTATCGGGGATGCCGCGCGGTGCGGCGCTTGAGAAGGCGCATGAGACGCTGTTCCATGTGGGTTTGGGCGAAGCGCGCTACCGGCAGTTGGGCACTTACTCGCTAGGCATGAAGCAGATGACGAAGCTGGCGCAAGCCATTATCCACGGGCCGGAGCTCGTAATTCTGGACGAGCCGACCAATGGGCTGGATCCGGCGGCGCGTCTGCGGATGTTGACGCTGATTCACGAGATCAAGGCGACGCATAAGATGAATGTCCTGCTATGTTCCCACTTACTGCATGATGTGGAAGAGACTTGCGATGAAGTGCTGATCCTGAAAGATGGGCAGATCGTTCATCACGCGAATCTGGAGGAAGAGCGGCGTTCGAATCGGCGTTTTGTGGAACTGGAGTTAGTAGGAGCGGCACCGGATTTTGCGGCGGCGCTCGGGTCATTGGGAGCGGCCGGCGTGGATGAAGGCGAGGGCCGTTGGCGGATTGTGTTGCCGGCGGGCGTGGAGATTGGGGCCTTATGGCGCGTGGCGGCCGAACGGCAGTTACAGGTGCGTAAGTTGACTTACCGGCGCGACACGCTGGAAGAAATTTTCTTAAAGGCAGTCGGCCACATTCGGGCGACACCGGGCGACGCGACTAAGCCGCCGCCATTGCCGGTCGCCCCCGCCGTGCCGGTGACTTCGGAGGTGACCCATGGCCGTTTATAAGCGTGGCTATCAGCGTTACGAAGGCGCGCGGACCACCGCGTGGGAGCGCCTGATGGTGTTGCCGCGTTATAGCTGGAGCCGGTTGATGTCGCAACGTTTGGTGATTGCGGTGTTAATCGCGGCAACCTTCTGGCCGCTGTTATGCGGCATTTTCATTTACATCGCGAATCATACCGAGTTACTCGCTGGATTTGGCCAGGGCTTTCAGCGCTTTCTGGCCGTGGACGGCAAATTCTTTAATGTATTTATGGGAGTGCAATCGATCTTCGCGATTGGCCTGGCGGCGATGACCGGACCGGGCCTAATTGCACCTGACCTGGCCAACAATGCGCTCCCGCTCTATTTCTCGCGGCCGATGTCGCGCTGGGAGTATGTGCTGGCGCGCCTGATGGTGCTAGCCGGCATGTTATCGGCAATCACCTGGGTTCCCGGGCTCGCCATTTACGGCATGCAAGTGGGCATGGCGGGGAGCGCCTGGTTTACGAAATATTGGAACCTGGGCTTGGCTGTGTTTTGTGGATTTCTGATGTTAGTGCTCTTGACGAGCTTAGTCGCGCTGGCGAGTTCAGCGTGGGTGAAGTGGCGGGTGGTCGCCGGAGCTTTGGTGTTGGGATTTTTCTTCATCCTCGCCGGGGCTTCGAAAATGATTAATGCGATCTTTCGCGATTCGGCGGGCAGTTTGCTGAATCCGCTGTATCTATTGGAACGGCTGTGGATGGGCATGATGGGGATCGACATGCCTGACGAATCGGAGCCCGGTTTAGCCGCGTGCGCCTTCGCATTATTAGGTTTTTGCGCCTTGATATTGATGGTGCTGGAGCGCAAGTTGCGCCCGGTGGAGGTGGTGAAGTGAGCCACGAAATCATCTTTACCGACGTATCGAAATTCTACGGCGAAGTATTGGGAGTCAATCGCGTGTCGCTACGCATTCCACCCGGCATCACCAGTTTGGTGGGGCCGAATGGCAGTGGCAAGACGACCCTGATGAACTTGATGTGCGGCTTGATCCACGCCGATCAGGGGACCATTTCAGTCAGGGGCCTGTCGCCGCGCGATCCCGAACAATTGATGCGTTCGATGGGTTATTGCACCCAGTTTGACGCGGCACCGCGGGGCTACACTGGCTATCAGTTTGTCTCCGCCGCGTTGCTGTTACATGGCTTCCTGGGCGCTGAGGCAGATGAGCGTGCCTGGAAGGCGATTGACCGCGTGAATTTGCGCGAAGCGGCACATCGTAAGGTGGCTGGGTATTCGAAGGGCATGCGGCAGCGCATTCGCCTGGCCCAATCGATTGCGCACGAGCCGGACGTTTTGATTTTGGATGAGCCGCTTAACGGACTCGATCCTCTGGTGCGCGCCGAAACCATTGCGCTTTTTCGTGAGTTTGCCTCACTTGGTAAGCACGTGATTCTTTCGAGCCATGTGTTACAGGAAGTGGATATCATCTCGGATCAGGTGATTCTGATCTCGAACGGATCGATCATCGCGGAAGGGCAAATCCACAATGTCCGCGAGGAGATGACGGAGCATCCCAGCCAATTTCTAATTCGCTGTCCGGATGCGGCCCGCGTGGCGTCGTTGCTCTTTGCAGAGGACCATATTACCGAAGTGCGACTGCACGCCGACCGCCTGGGATTGTTAGTGTTGACCCGCAGCCTCGAGCGATTCTCGCACTTACTGAATGAAATTGTGCTGGGCGGACAGAATATTGAGAGCATTGTGCAGGCCGATGCCAATGTCGATTCGCTTTATGAGTATCTGATTGGGGGCGGGCGCTAACATGAACCTCTGGGCCAAGCAAGTCCTGACGATTGCGCGCCTCGAAGTGCGCAAGGCATTCCTCTCCCGGCGCGGACTGTGGGTGTATCTGCTGGCGCTATTTCCGGCCATTATCTTCATCGGGCATGGGCTCGATGTGAAATGGAAGCGGCAGCGCTGGAGTTCACACATTACTGATAAAGCACTCCTGGAAAGCGTGCAGATCGGTGAACGGGATACAGATGTGCGGACGCGGTTGGGTCCGCCGATCCAGGATCACGAATTCAATCGCCGCCACCGTGGCGAAGATGGCGAGAATATTCAGGAACGCCGCCGTTATTTGCAGTACTTCGATGGGCAGCGGCGTTATGATTTCAATTTCGTGAACGACGTGCTGAAGGATAAACGAGAGCAGGCATTGGCGACGCTCGAAGAGAATAGCCAAGTATTTGCCGGAGTATTCCAATATTTCTATCTGCGATTGGCGATCTTCTTTGGTTGCCTGGGCATCTTCATGAATTTATTTCGCGGCGAGATGTTGGATAAGACTTTGCACTTCTGGTTCCTGGCACCCGTCCGGCGCGAGGTGCTGCTGGTGGGTAAGTATGGGGCGGGGCTGGTGGCGGCGGCGGTGATTTTTGGCGGCGGTACGATCCTGACGTTCTTTGCGATGTTATGGTCACTGGATCCAGCGGATGTGCAGGCCTTCTGGCAAGGGGTGGGGCCGGGCCAATTGTTCTGGTACACGACCGCTGCGGTGTTGGGATGCGTAGGCTATGGCAGCGTGTTTCTAGCGGCGGGATTGTTGCTGCGGAACCCGATTGTGCCGGCGGCGGTGATTCTGCTATGGGAGTCAATCAATGGCTTCTTGCCGGCGGTGCTGCAGAAGCTGAGCGTCCTTTACTATCTGCAATCGCTTTGCCCGTTGCCGCCACCGGTAGACCCCGGCACGCCCGCGTTGATGCGGCTGTTGCTGTCGCCGGCGGAACCGGCACCCGCAGCGTGGGCGATCCTCGGGTTGCTGGGTGTGACGGCGCTGGTGCTGTTGGTGGCGAGCCGGGCGGTAAAGCGTTTGGAAGTGAATTACTCTACGGATTAGTGATCCACTCACTTCGTTAGCGGCTGGTTCCGCCAGTAAGTTAGCTCACACTTCGGACATTTTGTCCGAAAAGCAGAGCATACCTACGTATGCCTGAAACTGAAAGCTGGGAATTACTAGGCGTCCAAGCCTTGTTCGCGAGCGAGCCGATGCGAAAGCTGCTCGAACTGGTGCGCCGCGTGGCGCGGACGAGCGAAGCGGTGCTCGTGACGGGTGAAAGCGGCAGTGGCAAAGAAGTGATTGCACGCGCGATTCATCATTTCTCCTTACGCGCGGGCCGGGATTGGGTGGACATTAATTGCGCCGCGATCCCTGAGCATTTAATGGAGAGTGAGCTATTTGGCTACGAAAAAGGGGCGTTCAGCGGCGCGCTCGGCAGTAAGCCGGGGCTGATTGAACTAGCTGACAAAGGTACCCTATTTTTGGATGAGATCGGCGAACTGGATGGCAAGTTACAGGCCAAATTGCTGCGCGTGCTGGACCATGTGCCGTACTTTCGCGTGGGAGGTACCCGCAAAGTCTCGGCCGATGTCCGGATCATCGCCGCCACCAATCAGAATCTGGAACAAATGATCGGTGAAGGGCGATTCCGGCATGATCTTTTTCATCGATTGAGCGGCATGGAAGTGCGCGTTCCACCGTTGCGGGAGCGGCCTGAGGACATCGACGCGCTGGCTGACCAACATCTAAAACGCACCTATCCAGGCACGTTTCTTACGGACGACGCGCGGGCGCGATTGCGCCAATATTCGTGGCCCGGCAATATCCGCGAGTTACGGCACGTGCTGTCGCGGTCAGCGTTGCTGATCGACGATGGCCGGATTAGTGCGGCGCGGCTGCAGTTGCCGCAGAGCCAGTCTTCCGTCATCGAGGGAGCGCCGCACAATTTAGAGTTACTCGAGCAGCAAGCGATTCGAAGGGCGCTTGAAGAGACTCGTAATCACTACGGGCGCGCGGCGGGGTTACTGGGAATTTCGACGAAGACTTTGGGCCGCAAGGTGAAAGCATATGGCTGGGAAACCGTCGGCCAATAAGCCGGATCAGCGTGCCGCCATCCGGCATTTGGCGAGCGGCGAAGTGTGGCTGCGCGCCGAAGGGCAGCATGTGGAGGGGCGTCTGATTGACCGCAGTTCCACCGGCTTCCGCGTTGCCTACGCGAGCGGCGAGCTGTCGACCGGGCTTGAGGTCGATTTCGTCATCGGCCACCAGGAGGGTCGCGCGCGCGTGGTGTGGAATCGTTTCACCAGCCGCCATTGGGAGAGCGGCTTGGTGATCCTTTAGCTTGTGATAGGTTAACGTTTATGAATCTCCCAAATCGTGAATTGGTGAAGCATCAAGCGATCAACCGTCGCGCGGTGCTGGCCACGGCTTTCGCCGCCATCCCGCTCGCCGCCCAGACCCAAGTTGCGAAAAATGCGCCCATCAAGCCGCGGGAAAAGATCAAGATCACCAAGCTGGAAACCTTCCTGGTGAAGCCACGCTGGATGTTCCTTAAAATCCACACCGACGCCGGATTCATTGGGCTCGGTGAGCCGATCACGGAAGGCCGGGCACTTACTTGCCAAGCGGCCGTCAAGGAGATTGAACCGTATTTGATCGGTAAGGATCCGCGCGCCGTGGTCCACCATTGGCAAGCGATTTACCGTCACGCTTTTTATCGCGGCGGCCCGATTTTGACGAGCGCTCTATCGGGGATCGACCAGGCATTATGGGACATCAAGGGCAAGGCGCTGGGCGTTCCCGTCTATGAGCTTTTAGGCGGACCCACCCGCAATCGCGTGCGCGTTTACGCCCATTCCGGCTCTCCAGAGCAGATGAAAAAGCAGATGGAGCTGGGCTACACGGCCTTTAAAACCGGGCCCGCCAAGCGCCGGCCGTCACGCTACCTGGAGACGCCTTCCGAGGTAGCCTATGCAGTGGAGCGATTTGCGGCGATGCGCAAGGCGGTGGGCGACACCTGCGACATCGGCATCGACTTTCACGGGGCCATTTCGCCGGCTTTGGCCAAACTGTTGATTAAGGGCTTAGAGCCACATAACCCTTATTTTATTGAGGAGCCTTGCCAGGCGCAGAATCACGACGTGATGGCGGAGATCGCGCGGGGTACTCATTTGCCCATCGCTACGGGCGAACGCGTTTTTACGAAGTGGGGTTTTCGCGAAGTGCTGGAGCGCAAGGCGGCCACCATCCTGCAACCTGACCTTTGCCATGCCGGGGGCATCACCGAAGTGCGGCTGATTGCCGGCATGGCCGAAGCCTATTACGCCACCATTGCGCCGCACAATCCGTTGGGGCCGATCTCGCTTGCGGCAGGCGTGCAGATGGCGGCGTCGATTCCGAATTTCTTAATTCAGGAGCAAGTGTCTTTGGGCGAAGGCTATGTGAAGGAGCCGTTTAAGGTGCGCACCGGCTACCTCGATTTGCCTACGGGACCAGGCTTGGGCATTGAGCTGGACGACAATCTGATGGCGGACAAGATTGGCCATGACTGGAAGAATCAAGAGGCCTACGATGCCGACGACGGCAGCGTCGTTGACTGGTAGCCGTTTCCTGCGACAATAGCGGCGAATGACGCCTGCCTCACTCGAACGACGCCGTGAACAGCGCGGCTGGTACTTCTACGACTTCGCTAACTCGGCGTTTGCGTCCACCGTCCTGACGCTTTTCCTGGGGCCGTATCTCACGGCGTTGGCCAAGGCGGGCGCCGCTACCGACGGTTTGATTCATCTGGCTGGGCTGGGCATCGAACCGCGATCTTTCTGGAGTTACTGCATTTCGGCTTCGGTGATTGGGCAGGTGCTGTTACTGCCGGTGGCCGGAGCGATTGCCGATTACGGCCATCGCAAGAAGCAGTTACTGGGGCTTTTCGCTTACCTGGGCGCTGGCGCTACGATGGCCATGTATTTTCTCGAGGGCAAGAATTACCTGGCCGGTGGCTTGCTCTTCATCGCGGCAAACATGGCTTTTGGCAGCGCGAATATCATTTACAACTCTTTCTTGAATGACATCGCCACTCCCGAGGAACGCGATACCGTTTCCTCACGCGGCTGGGGCCTGGGTTACTTAGGCGGCGGACTGGTGCTGGTGCTGAATCTGCTGCTGTATCAGAACGCCGCGCGCTTCGGCATCAGCGAAGGTATGGCGGTGCGGATTAGTCTTTCGTCAGCGGGGCTATGGTGGGCGGTGTGGACGTTGGTCCCCTTGTCGGTGCTGCGGAACCGGGTGCCCCAGCGCATCTTGGCTTCCGGGCAGAACTTACTGTCCGTAGGCATGGGCCAGCTGTGGCATACCCTTCGTGACCTGCGGCTTTATCCGGAAACGCTGAAATTCTTATTGGCTTACTTACTCTATAACGATGCCGTGCAGAGTATCATTGCGCTGGCCGGGCAGTTCGGCAGCGATGAGCTTGGCATTAAGATGGGCACGTTGACCTTGGCGATTCTGATGGTGCAGTTTGTCGCGTTTGGCGGCGCTCTGGCCTTCAATCAAATCGCGGCGCGCATTACGGCACGGAAAGCGATCCTGTTTGCGTTGGTGATTTGGACGGGCGTGCTGATTTACGCTTACGGCTTTGTGCGGAGTACGGCGGAGTTCTTTGTCCTTTCTGGGTTAGTGGGCTTTGTGATGGGCGGCACTCAAGCACTGAGCCGGTCGACTTACTCGCTCATGATTCCGAAGGGGCGCGAGGCGGAGTATTTCGCGTTGTATGAAGTAAGTGACCGGGGCACCAGCTGGATTGGTCCGCTGGTATTTGGCTTGGCCATGCAATTTACCCATAGTTATCGCGTTTCGATTCTGTCTTTGATCGTCTTCTTTATCGCGGGCTTCTTCATCTTGTGGCGGGTGGATGTGCAACGCGCTTACGAAGAGGCGCAGCGTTGACGGTTGCCCTGGACGCGACGCCGCTGACTGGCACGGCCGGCGGCATTCACCGCTATGTTACGGAGTTACACTTGGCATTAGAGCAGGAATTTCCCGAGGATTGTTTTTTGCTGCTTTCTGACCAAACCGGCGAGCCTCCAGCGGGCTTGGCGCGCTATTGGTGGCTTTGGGGGCTCAATCAGCAATTAGACGAAGTGGACGTCTTTCACGGCACCGATTTTAGCGTGCCTTATGTGAAGCGCCGCCCGTCGGTCTTGATGATTCATGACCTTTCCCCTTGGCGGTTCCCGGACGCGAGCGATCGCGTGCGGCGGCGTGTGCCATGGCTGATTCGGTTGCGTCGCTACGCGCTAATTCTGACGCCTGGCGAGGCGATCAAGCGCGAGGTGGTGGCGCATTTCGGCGTGTCCGCTGACGACGTGAGGGCCGTGCCTTTGGCGGCGGGCGCTCTTTTCAAGCCGGTTCCTGGCGCAAGGGGTAGTTACTTCCTTTGCGTGGGAACGATGGAGCCGCGGAAGAATCTGGATACGTTGCTAGCCGCATTTCAGTTAGTACGCGAGGCTCAGCCGGACTACGAGTTACTCATTGTGGGGCGGGCCTCCGGGCAGGCTGACGGGCCGGGGGCCCGTCCCACTGAGAAAGAGATGAAGGGAGTGCGTTATTTGGGGGCGGTGCCGGATGATGACTTACCGGCACTCTATTCACAGGCGACTGCGGTATGTTATCCGTCTCTATATGAAGGTTTCGGATTGCCGGTGCTGGAAGCTTTGCAGTGCGGCGCATGCGTCATTACATCGCGGGATCCGGCTTTGGTGGAGACTGGTGGCGACGCCACGATGAAAGTAGAAGCGCTCGATGTGCGGGCATGGGCTGCGGCGATGTTACAGGCACGGCCGGACCCTGAGAAGGCAATCCGGCACGCGGCTCGATTTTCCTGGGCACGCACCGCGCGGTTGACGCGAGAAGTATATGCCGAAGCCATTCGCCGAAGTTAAGACCGCGCTACTCGTTTGTCCCGAAGCGCCGTTCCCGGCCATCGGCGGCGGTGCGCTGCGCACAGCGTCTCTGGCCACTTACTTAGGGGCGCACTACGCGCTCGACTTAGTGCTTTTTCGAGAACCCGGTGCGCCGGATCCCAGCGCTGCGGTGCCCACCGGCCTGGCGCGCGACATCCTGGTGATAGACTTACCTGCGCATCGGAAGGATGCCGTTTCCAAAACATTTCGCAACTTACATCGCCTCGTCCGCTTCATTCCTCCCCATGAGGATCGCTTTCGCGGCCATGAGGCGGCTATCGAAGAGTGGCTCGGCCAACGCCATTACGGCTTTGTGTGCCTCGAACATTTCTGGACCTCCAGCTATGCGCCGGTATTAAAGCCCAGGGCGGCGAGGCTGGCCTGCGATCTGCACAACATCGAGTCCGTGTTTTATGAAACGCGGGCCCAGATTGGCCGCTCACCGCTCTCCTCCATTTGGCACCGATTCGCCGCCGCCAATCGCGCCTTGGAACGGGAGCGCTTGCCGCAATTCGACACGCTGCTGATGACCTCTGCGGAAGACGCCGCGCGCGTAAAGTTACCGAATACGATCGTCTATCCGAACTCCATTCCGCTCGTGCCCGTCCCCGATGTGGCCAAGCGGCACGCCATTGCGTTCTCCGGCAACCTCGAATTCCCTCCAAACATTGCCGCAGTCAAATGGTTTGCGCGTGGAGTGTGGCCGGAGTTAGCGCGCCGGTTTCCAGAGCTGGAATGGCGGGTGATTGGCAAGCGGCCAGAGTCTGTCCGGACGATTGTGGAAGGATTACCGCGCGTCGATCTCACCGGCGCAGTAGAAGATGCCGTCAGAGAATTGGCGGCCGCGCAAGTCGCCGTCGTGCCGATCCAATCGGGCTCCGGCACGCGCCTCAAGATTCTGGAAGCGTGGGCGGCGAGGACGGCAGTGGTGTCCACGCCATTGGGCGCGGAGGGCTTGAAGGCGGGCAACGCCTTACTGCTCGCCAGCTCACCTGATGAATTTATCGACACCATCGGCAAATTATTAACAAATGTAACAGAACGCGAACGAGTCTCTGCGACGGGGCGCGGGTTATATGAAAGGCGATTCACGTGGCCCGCAGCCTGGGCTTTTCTAAAAAGTAACCAGATCTAGGCCATCGTACGCGTTTCGCAACTCGCGTCCGTCAACTATACTAGTGAGATCGGACCGCTTTGAAGCAAGCAACTCGCACGGGGATGAAATTCGCGATTGACGCTCACGCGATTGGGCAGAAGCTGACAGGCAATGAGGTTTACGTCAGGAACCTACTGTCTTGCTTCGCGCAAGAGGACAGCGACAGCGATTTTCTCACCTACATTTCGACTCCTGAGGCGCTGCCCGCCATCCCGGCGCGGTTTCGCGTGCAGACCGTTTCGACGAATCCGTTTATTCGTTTAGGAGCGGAGATTCCGTTCAGCTTGCTGCGCGAACGGCCCGACCTTTTGCATGTGCAATACACCAGCCCTCTGCTGTGCGCGGTGCCGATTGTGGTGAGCGTGCATGATGTCAGCTTTCTCGAATTCCCCAGCTATTTTTCGCGCGCGCGCGCCATGCAACTCAAGATGACGGTGAAGCGCACGGTGCATGCTGCGGCGCGCATCCTCACGCCGAGCGCTTTTTCGCGCAAGTCAGTGGCGAAGGCTTACGATCTCGACCCCGATCGCATCAGCGTTATTCACAATGGCGTCTCGCCACAGTTCCGCCCGTTGCCGCAGGAAGTTTCCGCCGCTTGGTTGATGCGCCACAAGGATGTGGCTTGGCCCTTTGTTCTGACGGTGGGCGACATTCAACCGCGCAAGAATCACTTAGGGCTGATCAAAGCTTTTGAAAACGTGATGCGCGCGCATCCTGAATTGCCCCATCGCCTGGTTTTTGCGGGCAAGGACACCTGGTTTTCGCCCACCGTCCGGGCGGCGGCGCGGGCGAGCAGCGTGGCCGGCCGCATCGTCTTTCTGGGCTTCGTCAGCGACGAAGAGCTGGCGCAATATTATTCGGCCTGCGACGTCTTCGTTTTCCCTTCTTTTTATGAAGGCTTCGGCATTCCGATTCTGGAGGCCATGGCCTGCGGGCGTGCCGTGGCTTGTAGCAATACGTCGGCGATGCCGGAAGTGGCTGACTCGGCCGCCCTGTTGTTTGACCCGCACAATATTGACCAGATGGGCCGCGCGTTGAACGACCTGTTGATTGATCCGCAACTTCGCGCCCGCATGGGACGTCTGGGATTGCAGCGGTCAACTCAGTTTCACTGGAATCGGGCGGCTCAGGAGACCCTGGCCGCTTACTACTCGGTGGCGTCGGAAAGCCGGGCCAGAAGTATGACCGCCAAATCGGTACCGGTGCCCCGTTCATGAAATTCTTGGTTTTCTATTTACTCACCCTGCCTTTGGCCGCGCAAGAATCGTTGCGTTACTCGATTAATTGGGCGAGTGGCCTGAGCCTGGGCGAAGCGACCTTGACTTCCTCGCCGGCGAAAACGCCGGAGGGTCAACCAGCCTTGAGCTTTGAGTTGCGCATGGATGCCTCGATTCCCGGCTTCGCGGTGCTCGACGAGTTCAAGTCTTTGGCGACCGCTAATTATTGCTCCATGCAGTTCGACAAGAAACTGGCGCATGGCAAGCGGAAGTCGCGCGAAGAGGTGGAGTTTACGAAGGGCGAAGCGACCCGGAAGACTCTGAATGGCGGGAAAACGACGTTCTCGACGCCCAGTTGCCCCAAAGATGCGCTTACCTTTTTGCAGTATGCGCGGCAGCAAGTGGCGTTGGGCAAAGTGCCCGCTTCTGAGCCGGTGATCTTCGGAGCCACTTACCAAGTGCGTTTCGATTATGCGGGCGAGCAGAAAATCAAAGTCGCTGACGCGTTGGCGCAGGCCGACCGGCTGATTGGTTTTGTGAAGGGTCCGAAGTCGGAGTTCACTTTTGAGATGTTTTTGGCGCGTGACCCGCAGCGGACGCCTTTGTTGATCAAGGTACCTTTCACTTTAGGGACTTTTTCGATGGAGCTGATCCGGTAAGTGGCCGATGCGCTCAAGTCATCCTCAGGGTTCGCGAAGACCCGCCTGCGCATCGCCTTTTTTTCCCCATTGCCCCCCGTCAAAAGTGGGATCGCCGACTATTCGGCGGCCTTACTCGAGAGCTTGCGCGAACAAGCCGAAGTTACAGTTTTCGCGGAACGTCCGCTGCAATTCGACCCTACGCGATTCGACTCGTTACTGTATCAAATGGGGAATAACCCCTTTCACGATTTCACTTACTCGTTGGCGCTTGAGCATCCGGGCGTCGTGGTGATGCACGAGAGCAATCTGCATCATCTCGTCGCTGAACTGACGATTAAGCGCAATAACTGGGATGCCTATATGGAAGAGGTCTCCTACGACGGCGGAGAAGTGGCCCGCGCTTTCGCCGAACGAGTGCGACGCCTGGAGATCGGCCCGGATTACGATGGTGTGCCCATGCTGCGCCGGCTACTGAGCCGGTCAAAGGGGGCCATTGCGCATTCGCAGTTTGTGGCCGCAGATCTTGAGCGGGCGGGTTTCACCGGCCCTACGGCGGTCATTCCGCATGGTGCCTGGATTCCGCTGAATGCCGATCGCCTGGGGGCGCGCGAGAAGTTGGGGCTGGGTCCGCAGACGCCGCTGGTGGGAATTTTTGGTTTCTTAAAGCCTTATAAGCGTATCGCGGAAAGCCTGCGGGCCTTCCGCCGCTTACTCCGCGTGGAGCCCGGTGCGCGTATGATTCTGGTGGGTGAGCCGCATCCCGACTTACAACTGGACCACTTACTCGGCACGCTGGAACTGCGCCACGCGGTGCGCGTTCTCGGCTTTACGCCCATTGAGGACTTCACCAACTTAATGGCCGCTTGCGATGTCATCTTGAACCTGCGCTTTCCCACAGTGGGCGAAAGCTCAGGGACGTTACTCAGAGCGCTGGGTCTGGGCCGCACCGTCCTGGTTTCCGATTTGGGTTCGTTTCGTGAATTTCCGGATGACATTTGCTTGAAGGTGCCCGTGGGTGCAACCGAAGAGGACCTGATTTTTGAGTATCTGAATCTGCTCGTCGCGCGGCCGGACTTGGCCCGCGCCATGGGCGGCCGTGCCGCCGCTTGGGTGTCGCGCGAATGCAGCTGGCCGATTGTGGCCGAGCGTTATGTCGAGTTTCTGACGGCTGTTCATCAAGGCCGAACTCTGCCGGTAACATCGGCGAGAGAGCCCGCCAGCATCGAACCAGCGATCGCCAAATCGGCAATCGAGCCGGAAGACGTGGCCACTTGGGTGGCCGACCCATCCGCGAAAGGCTACCTCGACCATCACGCCGCCCGCTTTGAAAAGACGTTGGAGCTGACGCCGCCCGGCGATGCGACGCAACGGATTCTCGAAATGGGAGCCTACATGCAGATCACGCCGGCGCTGCATTTTAAGCTGGGCTACGGCGAGGTCCGCGGCTGTTACTTTGGCGAGGCGGGCCGGACGGATTCGCGCGAAGTGACTTCGGCCACTGGCGAGCGTTTCTGCTGCGAAATTGACCTCTTCGACGCCGAACACGACGTCTATCCGTATCCCGACGGCCACTTCGATACGGTGCTTTGCTGCGAACTCATCGAGCACTTGAAAGAAGACCCGATGCATTTGCTGGCCGAGGCGAACCGCATTCTGAAGCCCGGTGGCCATTTTCTGCTCACCACGCCCAACATCGCCAGCCTGCGCGCCATCTCAGCGATTTTGCACGGCTATCATCCGGGCTTTTTCCCCGCCTATCTGAAACCACCGGTGGATGGCGACGCCCGGCACGCTCGGGAATATACGGCCAAGGAAGGCTACTTGCTGCTGCATGATGCGGGGTTTGAGGTGGTGAAGCTGGAGACCGGCCCGTTCCGGCAGGAGCCGAAACCGGAACTGGCTTGGGTGGCAACGATGTTGCGGCAGTTCGGCATGCCGGAGGATCTGCGTGGCGATGGCCTCTACGTGCTGGGCCGCAAGGTGGCGGGGCTCCGCAGCCGTTTTCCCACTTGGCTGTACAGTTAGTCGTATTCAAGCGTCGCCGTCGGCTACCAAAATGTCGCAACGCCAAGCGACTCCCCCTAAAGTAGTATTTTCCTTCCCCCTGCGCTCCCCGCATTCTCAGGTGGCTGGGGTCGGTGGTGGTGCGACCCCAGGGCTGAAAATAAACGAGTTAAGTGGCGGTGGGGGGGGCTGCGACCGGCACTCGCCCTTGCGCGCGGCTGACCCGTGCGGAGGCAGACTTGAGAGCCTATCGCAGATGGGAAACTAGTATAGCGTTTCATTAAAACATATCCTATCAATTATGTTTGCTGCTAAGCTGAGGCATGGCAGGCGAATCGAGACGTGCAAAGCTCACTCTGACGGCGGAGGAGTTGGAATCGCTCCGGCAAATTAGCCGGTCCACGAAAGCCGAAGTTCGGGAATCGGCGCGGGCGTCGATTCTGATGCGGTATTACGAAGGAGAATCGATCGCCTCCGTGGCCCGGAGCGTGAGCATGACGCGCAAGAGTGTAGCGAAGTGGATCACCCGTGCGTTGGCGATTGGGGCGACGGCCGCCCTCAAAGACACCTATCATCGGCCCAAAGCGCCGGTGATCACGGAGGAGGCTTGCGCCTGGGTGGTGTCGCTGGCTTGCGGCAAGCCCAAAGACTTAGGCTACGCCGCGGAATTGTGGACGCGGAGCGCCCTCGCGCAACATGTCCGCACCCATGCGGTTCAGACGGGGCATCCTTCGTTGGCCAAGGCGGCCAAAGCCACCATCCAGCGGATCCTGGCCAAACAGGAACTGCACCCGGAACGGGTCAAGTATTATCTGGAGCGCCGCGATCCGCAGTTTGACGAGAAGATGAAGAACATTTTGTTGGTTTACCAGGCGGTTTCGTTACAAAATGAAGCCGGCACCAACCCCTCGCTGACCGTGACGGTGTCGCTGGATGAAAAGCCGGGCGTCCAGGCCATCGCCAATACCGCGCCCGGCTTGCCCCCGGTCCCTGGCAAGTATCCGGCCGTAGCGCGTGACCATGAATATAAACGCCTGGGCACTTGCTCCATCTTGGCGGCGTTGGATTTGCACCACGGTCACATCATCGCGCGGGTCGAGCGCCGTCATCGCAGCGTCGAATTCATTGCCTTGTTACAGGATCTTGACGCTTACTATCCTCCAGAGTGCACCATCCGGGTGATTTTAGATAATCACTCGGCGCATATCTCCAAGGAGACCTATGCGTATTTAGAAACCCGCCCCAACCGCTTCCGCTACGTGCTCACGCCCAAGCACGGCTCCTGGCTCAATATCGTCGAGACCCTGTTTGGCAAGATGGCCCGCACCTTCCTGAAGCACATCCGCGTCGCTTCCTGGGAAGAACTGAAGACCCGCATTCTGGCGGGGATCGCGCAGATCAATGCCACCCCCGTTGTGCATCGTGGGGGGAAATTCGACGTCCTCGATGAGCTTATGTTTTGATGAAACGATATACTAGTTCCTGGCTTAAGCCCGAAATGCTCTCGCCCGCTCGAATCCGCCCAATCACCGCTCGCTTGTACTCTGGCGCGAAATCTCTTTGCGCTTGCTTTTTCACTACCACGCTTGATTCTCCTTTCACGGGAAAACTGTCACCGTTTAGCGTGTCTCATTTTAGGGGCGCAGTCCACGTATTTGACACCGATTCCCCTGCCGGTTTATCCCGGCGCACTAGGCGCACTGCCAGGCACGAACTGGGTCCGAAGATGGCCCTGTTTGGCAGTGAAACGCGCGACGGAGGCTGAATTTCCGC
>JANLPT010000289.1:0-50658 GCA_031367405.1 Bryobacteraceae bacterium | reverse complement strand
GTAACGGTGTACGTGCCAGTATCGCCGTTACGCGGGTAGGGCGTTGTCACGGGGACAGCCGGAAGCACGGTCGCGATCAACGTGCCCTGTGGATCGAGCCAGAACGGGACCAGTAGATTTTGCGGTCCAATCAGCATGGTGCCGGAACCCACGCCACCCGATAGCGTGAAAGGTACGGTTCCGCTCAACACATTGAGGGGGTTCACCACCGGACAGGCGATGGGTGCCGGCCATGCCGTACCCACCAAAGCGGTGAGGTATTGGGGTGCGGGCGGTGGCCCGGGCACTACGGGCGGAGTCGGGAACGTGGGGGTGCCCGGGAAAGGTGCAAACGACGGAACGCCGGAGGCCCGCAGAGTGAGCACGGTGCCGAACGTGGCGTTGGGCGTAATGGAGAACAGCCATTGGATCGGTAACCCCGCCAGGTTCAGGTAGAGCAGCCCGCCCCTGCAATCGGGATCGAACGCATAAGAGCCGTTGTCGTTGTCGGAGCGCGTTACGTTCGTTCCACCGGTAATGGTGGTCGAAGCGATGGAGAGGCGGCCGCCAAAACCAGACGGCGATTGAGTCGCCACAAACTGGCCGACGATATTGGTGGCGCTAAAGGTCCACCGGCCCGTCAGGGTGCCGGCTGGACACTGGGCTGAGGCGGGAACTGACAGCCCCACCAGCGCTAACGTCACGAAGGACGCGAAAATCAAAGAGCGTTTCATGTGGTTTCCTTCACGAGATTTCTCACTTGAACCATTTCACCTTGGCAATTGACGCTACGGTAAGTTCTATTACCAATGGCATAGGAACTGAGAGGAGCCTATCATACGTACTGGACCATTGCAAACGTTTTGTTTACAGGTATTAAGTGAAACGCCTGAATCGATTTGGCTTTATTAGTACTAGTACTAATGTCCCATTCCCGCGAAAGAGCCATGGCGGGGGTATTCGATTAGTGAGTGCCTCAAAAACGTATTATTCCGAGCTTGCGCACGAACGCGAAGGTGGATGGCTGGGAGAGCTCTTCCTGCGAGTGACAATTTAGTTCGCATTATTTCTTGCCGCGCTAGGGAACGTTCATTCGGTATTGGTCACGCTACTAGTCCTGGGGATTGGTGGCGAAGACGGTTAGTTCAGTAGTGAAACCGCGATCTTCCATTTCGAGGACCGATTTCACCATGTAGGCGATATCGCCGGCGCGCAGCTTGGTGGGGTTGTCGTTTTGCGGAAAACCAGCCGCAGCGGCGAAGTTAGTGATCACTTCGCTGGGATTGACGAGAAACACCCGGACGTTGTTCTTGCGGAGTTCGGCGCGCCAGCATTCCGTCATGCCGCGCAGGGCGAACTTACTGGCATAATAGGCCGTTCCGTTGGGCGCGCCGCGCACGGCCGCAGTGGACGCGATGTTGACGATATTGCCGCGATTGCGCTGGACGAAAATGCGAGCGGCTTCACGTCCCATCAGCATGGCACCGGTCACATTAGTGGCCATCACCTTTTCGAAGGCGGCTAAGTCGAAATCGACTAAAGGCCCAAAAGCGCCGATGCCCGCGTTGTTCACCAAAATGTCAAGATCCCCGAACTTGTCGCGCACCTCGCGATAAGTGCGCAGGACATCGGCTTCCACCGCCACATCGGCATGGATGGGATGGACGCCGAGTTCCTGGGCTGTCTCGGCCAGGCGCTCCGGGTGGCGGCCGGTGATGGCCACCCGCGCTCCGGCCGCCATCAGACTTTCGGCCACCGCTTTGCCGATTCCCTGGCTACCGCCCGTCACCAGCGCTACCGCATTTTTTAGGTTCATGCCTTGATTATCCTCTGGCGCGCGGCAGGCTAAGTCATCGGGCTCAATCGGGCTCAGTGGAATCGCATACGATGGAGGGCATGCGATGCATTGCTTGGGCCCTGGTTGGCCTCTCGACGATTCCGGCCGCCGCCGTTGATTCACTACTCCTCGTGGGGACCTACTCGAAGGGCAAGAGCGAAGGTATCTACGCCTACAAGTTCAGTTCAGCCACCGGCAAACTCACCTCTCTAGGGCTCGCCGCCAAAGCCAGCAATCCATCTTATTTGGTAATCCATCCCAACCGCCGCTGGGTATATGCCGTGGGCGAGAACGACAACGGCACTCTAACCTCCTATGCGCTCACGGAAGCTACCGGCCATTTGACCGCCATGAACACGGTGGCTTCGCGAGGCGCGGCGCCGTGCCACCTGTCGATCGACAAGTCGGGCCAGTTTCTGCTGGCCGCCAATTACAACGGCGGCAATGTGGGCGTGTTTCCGATCGGGGCGAATGGGCAATTGCAAGAAGCCAGCAGCGTGATGCAGCATCAGGGGCACGGGGTCGACCCGGCCCGGCAGGAAAAGGCGCACGCGCACTCGATCAATGTCGCGAAGGGGAACAGGTTCGCCATTGCCGCCGACTTGGGCCTGGATGAAGTGGTCACCTACCGGTTTGACGCGAAGGGTGGAAAGCTATCGCCACAGTCGAAGGCAAAGTTGAAAGATGGCTCCGGGCCGCGGCACTTTGCCTTCCATCCGTCGAACCAGTACGCCTACTCGATTAATGAGCTCGCCTCGACGGTCACCGCGTTTAGTTGGAATTCTGCCTCCGGCAAACTGAAGGAGTTCCAAACGATCTCGACGTTGCCGGAAAGTTTCAAGGGCTCCAACGGAACGGCCGAGGTAGTGATCCATCCGAATGGCAAGTTTTTGTATGGCTCAAACCGGGGGCACCAATCGATTGCCATGTTCAGCGTCGACGGCACCGGCCGGTTGACGGCGCAGGGGCAAGTGCCGAGCGGCGGGGAGTGGCCGCGCAATTTCAACATCGACCCGAGCGGAGAGTTTCTGATCGCGGCCAATGAACGCTCGAATTCCCTGGCGGTTTTTAGAATCGATCAGGCCAGCGGCAAGCTGACGGCAACCGGGGAAAAGGCGGAGGTCGGCTTCCCGGTTTGTGTTAAATTTCTACCGGTAAAATAATTGATCGGCAATCCATTGCCGCGCGCACGCCGTAAATCTCATCAGCGAGGGGAATATTTGGCACTCAAGCCGGTATTTCCTGGATGAAGGATGTTGCATGATGAAACGAACGCGCCGGTTTTTTGTTCTCGGCACCGGTGGCCTAACGATGACAATAATGCGGGCCGCAAATTCGCAGGTGCGGATCGGCTATGTAGACCGCGCCGGAAAGCCGACAGGAGTGATGAACGTGGACAAAATCGTAAAGACCGACGCGCAATGGCGCGCCCAGTTGACCTCCGATCAGTACGAGGTGACGCGACGTAAGGGGACGGAGCGCGCTTTCACCGGCAAGTACGCCAAGTCCCATGACCAAGGCATCTACACCTGTGTCTGCTGCGCCACGCCTCTGTTTCAGTCGGCGGCCAAGTTTGAGTCCGGCACGGGCTGGCCGAGCTTTTATGCGCCGGTCGCGAAGGAGAATGTCAGCACGGGCGAAGATCGGGAACACGGCATGGTGCGCAATGAGGTATGGTGTAGCCGCTGCGACGCCCATCTGGGCCATGTTTTCGACGACGGCCCGCCGCCTACCGGGTTGCGCTATTGCATGAACTCGGCGGCGCTCAACTTCATCCCGGCCGCGGGCAAGTGAGCGGGGCACTGTGGGCGGGGCACTGTGGGCGGTCGTGTTAGCCTTCTTCTCATATGAAGTATTTGGTTTATAGCCACAACGGAGGAGCCCCGCAAGCGGGGGTCCTCTTGAACGACAAAGTGATTTCAATTGCCGGTTGCGGCTATTCTTCGCTGTTGCCGGTGATCGAAGACGGCCCAACCGCCAAGGCGGTCATTGAGCGCCATCTCGCGCAGGGGCATGCGGGCATTCCGCTCGCGCAAGTGAAGCTCCATGCACCGATCCCCAACCCGCCTAAGCTTTTCATGATCGGGCTTAACTACCGGGATCACGCGATCGAATCGGGTATGGCCATCCCGGCCACCCCCACCGTCTTCAGTAAGTTCAACACCTCGATCATCGGACCGGACGACCCAATCGTGCTGCCCAAGGCGAGTCAGCAGCCGGACTATGAGGCGGAATTCGCTTTCGTCATTGGCAAAAAGGCCAAGCACGTCAAAGGTGCGGATTGGCAGGAATATGTCTTTGGCTACACGGTGATCAATGACGTTTCGGCACGCGACTTGCAATTGGCGACGCCCCAATGGTTGATGGGAAAAAGCTGTGACACGTTTTGCCCCATGGGCCCCGTGCTGGTAACCGCCGACGAGATCGCCGATCCGCACAACCTACGGATCAAGCTGACGCTGGATGGCGAGGTGTTGCAGGACTCTAACACCAAGGAATTGATCTTCAATATTCCGGCCTTGATTGAGCACATCACGCAGGTGATCACGCTAGAACCCGGTGACATCATTTCCACCGGGACCCCGCCCGGCGTGGGCTTTGCCCGCAAACCACCGCGTTACCTGCGAGACGGCGACGACTGTATCGTGTCCGTCGAAGGGATTGGTGAATTGCGAAATCCGGTGGTGGCGGAAGCCTAGGCGGCGGCTCCGAACTGGGCGGTGCGCCGCCTCAGGTGCGCGGTGCAAGCCCGACCTCATCCATCTGCCGCTGTAGCTTGAGTACCAGTTCCACCTGGGCCAGTGGAATATTCAAGACGCTGGCGATATGGGTTGAAGACTCTCCGCGGCGGTTCAAACGCAGGATCTGCACGCGTTTGCTGAGGTTCATTCCGGTATCGAGACTCACACCGCCCGGGAACGGTGCCCCGGTCGGGCCAGCGCCAAGAGCCAGCATAGCTGGCGCGGGGGGAATCGAGTCGATTTTCTGGTGGAGGATGCGGCAGGCACCAGCCAAGTCCAACGTCTGGCGTTCGAGAAAGGTGACGCGGCAGGTCAGCCGCATCGAGAGCCAGCACAGCATTCCCGCCGCGATCAGCGCCAGTAACGCGATAAATCCGACCGTGCCCACCGTGGCCAGCATGGCGGTGGCCAGCATTAGTTGAGGGTCCTGAGGCGCTCACGCGCACTGATAATTTGTTGAATTCGCACGCCGTAGTTACCCTCCACCACCACCACTTCGCCTCGGGCGATCACGCAGTTATTGACAATCAACTCCACGGGGTCCGTTACGCCCCGATTCAGTTCGACGATGGAACCGGAGGTCAGCTTTAAGACATCCTTTAACGGGACACTCGCCCGTCCAAAACTCACGCTGACCGGCAATTCGACATCCAGCAGCAGATCGAGCGTCTTCGAGCTGTCGAGCATTTCATGACGCTCGGCTGCGCTGGCGCGAAGACCGTCATCATCGGCCAGGTGGCCCCCACTAGCGGGTGCGATGCCTAACCCGGTGCCCGTTGGCCCCGCACCCGCCGGCCCCGGCCGGAACGCCGCTTCCGCCGCCGCAGCTGAGAGTACGGTCAGCAAATTAGCTTCCGCGCCGATGTACAAAGTGAGCGCCTCGCCGTTCAACATCAGCCGGAGAGTCTGCGACACGGCGCTTCTGTCTCCCGGCACCTCGCGTCCGCCGGTCGCGGAGATGTTGCGATCCAGAAGCGTACCGATCTCCGAAGCTAAGCCCGACAGAGTTTGGCTCAAGATCTCCAGATACGTACCGCGCACGCTGTCACGATCCAGCTCATCGACGCCCGCGGCCTTGAGCGCCTCCCCCCCGATCTTCGCCCAACTCGGCCCCGGGGCCGCCACCACCATGCGGCAATCGTCGCCCACATCGAAGCTTTGCTCCCACACCAGAAGCTCAGTCTCGACGGCCTCCGTTTCCAGTGCCGGGTCGGCGGCTTCCGGTGCTGGCTCGGCGGCAGCCGCAGCGTCCGGGACCAAGCCCTCGGGAATCGGCACATCCGCGTGGACCGCCGACGTGACCGCCGAGCCCACCATTGACCCGGTAACCTCGGCCAGTTTCCGCGTAAATTCTTCGTATAACCAGTTTTTGCGGTCCACCATTGCCTACGCCTGTCCTCGTTTCATGGGCCAGCACTTTTCTAGATAGGTTCGTAGCCTCAGCAAAGCTTGTGACTTCAGTTGCGAGATTCGCGATTCATGCAACCCCACCATTTTGGCGATCTCGCGCAACGTGAGCTCTTCCTGATAATAAAGGCTAAGCACGGTTTTCTCGATCGGCGGCATCCGGTCAATCGCTTCCGCCAGCAGCCGCTCAAGTTCAGCCCGCTCCACGATCCGCGAAGGCCAGTTTTCTTCTTTGTCAGAGATGTATTTGAGTAGATCGCGACCGTCGTCATCGCCAGAACTCGCCTCCAAGCTACCCAGATTGACGCCCCGGATATCCACTAGCCATTCGTGATATTCCGCCATCGATACGCCAAGTTGCGCGGCAATCTCCTCTTCGGCCGGTGCGCGTTTCAGCTTCTGTTCCGCCACCGAAATGGCCGCTTCGATCTGCTTCGCGCGTTTGCGTTGCTGCCGTGGCGCCCAGTCTAAACCGCGTAAACTATCCAGAATCGCGCCGCGGATTTTATACTCGGCATAAGTCTTCAATTTCACCTGATGGATGGGATCGAAGCGATCGATCGCCGAGATGAGCCCGACGATACCGGTTGAAATAAGGTCGTCGATGCTCACGCTCTCTGGCAAACGCTCGTGAATGCGCCTGGCAATCAGGCGAACTTGAGGCAAATGCTCAAGAATTCGCCGTTCGCGTTCCGCCGGTGTCAGTACCCAAGGCTCCGTAGTATGCCCGCCCCTTTTCCCGCCGTTCATGCTCTCGCCCGGCGACTCGCCAAGCGGAGACTGCACCGCGACCATCGCCTCGAGTTCCAGCTCTTCCGTGTATCTTCCTAATCCTCTGGCCATTCATTTCCCTCGCGTCTCATTTTCCGGATCGCCGGCCCGTTGTTCCTGACAATCCTTCCCCTGGCTAGCCACGGGAGGCCGCAGTGGCCATCGATTCGCGGCCCGCCCCCGGATGGAAGAGGCCCCCATCTTCGAAATCCGGATTATCCCGCGCCGCGAAGAAAGCCCCCATCGGCGGATCGCCGACAAACAAATCCAACAGCCGGGCCACGCTGGCCGGCTCAAGATCCTCCGGAATGGTCTGCCCCATCGAGAGAAACGAGATCCGCGCCTCATGCTCGTCGAGCGCCAGCAGCAGGCCGCCGATCGCCTCTGTCTCATCGAGACGGGTGAGGATCACCTTCGACGCGCAGTAGGGGTGGAAACGGTCGAGCAGGCGCGCTACGTCCGGCCCCTTCTGATAGGCGGGCACGACCAAATGACAGTCCACTCTCGGGTCGTTACCCAGGAACCGGGCCACCGCCGCCCCGTCTTCCATCTGTCCGGGACTCAAACCCGGCGTGTCGATCAAGATCAAGTCCTTATTCGCGTGCTCGTTCAGCAATTGGCCCAAGGCCACCGCTGTTTCCGCCAAATCGAACCCCACGCCCAGAATCGCCGCCAAGGAGCGCAGTTGCTCAGCCGCACCCACCCGCAGATTGTCCGTGGAGATGATGTGCGCGGGCCGCCTCGACCGTAAGCCGTAGTGCGCGGCCAGCTTCACCAGCATGGTGGTCTTCCCGGCGCCGGCACCGCCCACCAAGGCCACGACCTTCGGCCCCAGCTCGCCCGCATGATCCAGGCAACTCAGGTTCGGTGTGGCGGCGCGGTTACGGCCCAAGGTCGCGTCAACCCGAAGCACCGCTGCCATTTGGTCGAGTACGGCCGAAGCGAGAGGGCTCTCATCGGCAAAATGATCTGCCAACAGACCTGGTTGGGCGGGAAAAACGCCGCTCCCGTCGGAGAACAGCCCGGGGCCTGGCTTAACGTCCTGCTTTTGAACGTCAGAGCGATCCCGCCCCCGCGCCTCACTTCCTACTTGGCCCTCACTTCTTCGTTCGATAGTGCGCCAATCTAGACCGCAGGAGCCCTTCCGCAGCCGCTCCCGGCCTCGCCGCACCAGCTCTCCCGCCGCCCCTTCCGGCAGATCTCGCCGGACCAGAAAGGCCACGAGTCGCTGGTCCTCCCGCCTCGTCTGGGCGAGCGTCGTTTCGTGATGCGTGAGCGCGTCGCTTTTCCATTGAGTAACCGGTGCCAGAATGCCGCGGGACATCTTCCGCAACTCGTGGCGAAGCGCGACGATTTCTCCTTCCAACACTTCAAAACGATGCCCGCGTTCGCCGGGCGCGGGCCCCGGCGGTGGTCTGTTCCCAGAGGGGGGCAGCAAACCTAGGGACCCCAGCGGCAACGCCGGAGCCGTATCGTCCACCCCGAAGACGACCTCATAGGCTCCCAAATGGCGGGCCTCGCCCGGCGCCGCACGCGAGTTAAGGATCACGGCCTCATCTCCCAATTCACGCCTGGCCAAATCCATGGCCGATTCGACGGTTCCCGAAAAATAAGACTTAATTCGCATTTCTCTCCTCGATGTTCTCCTCGTTCTCTGAAGACAGCCGCTACAACGTTCCCAACGTAATGACATTCACTCCCGAGGGAATCTCGGCGTGCGACAGAAAGACAAATTGGCCAGGCATCGCCTCCGTCATCTGCCTCAGAAAAAAGCGCACTTGAGCGCTGACCAACACCACCACCGGCACATCCGGGCTCGGCACCACGCGTGACAGCCGTTCAAGCAGTTCGCGAATGCGCAACGGAGGCAGATTGAGATGGCTGTTTTGCTCACCATGCTCGACAGCGCTTTCGAGCATCTGCTCGGTAACCGTCTCGAACATCCAAACCGGTAACTCGTTCTTCGGAGTTAAATACGGCTTCACCACCGACCGCCGCAGTGTCTGGCGGACGTACTCGGTCAGTAACACCATGTTCCGAGTTGCATTCGCCGCCTCACCCAAAGCCTCCAGAATGGAACTCGCATCCCGAATCGAAACACGTTCCCGGAGTAAGTTCTGTAAAACCTTCTGCACCGTAGACATGGGTAGCAATTTGGGGACCAAATCCTCCACCGCCTTCGGATTGTCGACCGTCACGCGGTCAAGTACGGTCTTGACGTCCTGACGGGAGAACAACTCGTGCGCGTAGCGGCGGAAGAGTTCACCCAAGTGTGTCCCCATTACGCTGACCGCATCGACCACCGTAAAGCCAGCGGCCCGCGCGGCATCGGCTTGCGCGGCCGGAATCCACCAAGCCGCCATACCAAACGCCGGATCGCTCGTCGGCATGCCGCCTGGGGGACCGGCTTGGGCACCGGGTTGGGCAACGGGCCCAACGCTCGCGCCAGGCCCAACGCTCGCAACGGGAAGGTCCGCACGGGCGGCTTGCGCAACGAGAGCGCCTCGCGCCAGTGTGCTCGAAATTGCGAGATCCGCTCCCGCCGGTAATTCGAAGCGGGCAATCTCGGTCCCCTTTAAAAGCACCACGTACTCGCGCGACCGCAGGCTCAGGTTGTCGGTCACCCTCACCGGCGGCAAGAGATAGCCGAGGTCGCTCGCCAACTGCCGTCGAATGCCGCCAATGCGGCGCAGCAGCGGCGAGTTCGCCCCACCCTCCACCAGCCGGACAAGACCCAGTCCCACTTCCACCGCCAAGGGCTCTACCTTCAACAGCTGCTCAACGTTTTCCTTCGCCGGAGCGGCGGCACTCAACGGCTGGGCTGCCAATTCGTCGGCAGCGCCATTTTTTTGGCGCAACCGCCAGGCGATGGCCCCCAGACCGGCACTCAGCGCGAGGAAGGGTATTTTGGGCAAACCCGGGAAAGCCGCCATCGCCATCAGAATGCCGCTGGCCAGCCACAGCGGCTGTTCGTTCGACAGCAATTGCTGCTCAAATTGCTCACCCAACTCCAGTTCGCCCGAAGCCCGCGTGACAATCAGACCGCCCGATACCGACACCATCAATGCCGGAATCACGGTGACCAGACCATCGCCAATCGTCAGGACCGTGTAAGTCTTGAGCGCCTTTAGTAGCTCCATGTCCAACTGCAGGACGCCAATCAGAAATCCCGCCCCAATGTTGATCGCCGTGATCAGAATACTCGCCACCGCATCGCGCTGCGTAAAGCGTGACGCGCCGTCCATCGAGCCATAGAACTCGGCTTCCTGCGTCAATTGCTTGCGGCGTTGCCGTGCTTCCGTCTCATCGATCAGCCCCGCGCTCAAATCCGAATCGATCGACATCTGCTTCCCCGGCAGCGCATCCAAAGTAAAACGCGCCGTCACCTCTGAAATACGGACCGCGCCGTGATTGATCACCACATATTGAATCGCAATCAGCACCAGGAAGATCACCAGGCCGATGACGAAGTTACCGCCCACCACGAAGTTGCCGAAAGCCTCGATCACGCCGCCCGCCGCCGCCGTTCCCCGGTGGCCATTCATCAGAATCAGGCGCGAAGAAGAGACGTTCAACGCCAGCCGGAAGAGTGTCAGCAAAAGTAGCGTGGTGGGAAATAGGCTGAACTCGGAGGGGCGGCGGATATACATGGCCACCATCAGGACGACCACCGAAATGGAGATGTTCGCGCTGATGAGAAGATCGACGGCCAAGGCCGGCAAAGGCACGATCATCGCCAGGACAATGCCCAGCACGGCCAATGGGATGGCCGCCTCGCGCCAGCGCATAATTGGCGGGGAAGCGCCCGACCGGGCCACCGGGGCCAGCGGAAGTGTTAACGTTGCTTCAGCCATGGCTTATCGCGGCAGCTTCCCGCCCATCAAACGCCCGCCCATCAAACGATAGATATAGGCGAGGATTTCAGCCACGGCCTTATAAAGATGCGCCGGTATCTCCTGCCCAATGGCCACGGATTGGTAAAGCGCCCGCGCGAGTGGCGGGTTTTCGACGATGGGAATCCCTTTGGCTGTGGCCCGCTCCCTAATCCGGCGCGCCAGATAGTTTTTACCCTTACCCACTACCTTAGGGGCCGCCATACTATCCAGGTCGAACCGGATGGCGACCGCATAGTGCGTCGGATTCGTAATGATAGCCGTGGCCCGCTCCACGTCCGCCATCATCCGCCGCCGCGAACGCTCGCGTTGCAGACGCCGCAGCTTCCGTTTCACCTCGGGATTCCCCTCGGCGGCCTTCATCTCCTCCTTCATTTCTTGCTTGGACATCATCAGATCGCCGTTGTAGCGCCGGTAGGCGCGCGCCACGTCGGCCAGCCCCAGCACCGCAAAGACCACCGCACCCTTTTCTAAAAGATCGCCCGCTGTCGTCGCCAGACCATTCAAGCCCGCTGCCACGCCACCGCGCCCCCAACTGAGAATGGTGGGATAGCGGTGGATCGCCAGAGCATAGAGGGCCAATCCCGCCAGCACCAGCACAATCAATGCCTGACCCAATTGCCGCAGCGCCTGCGAAGGATAATCTTTCAGCCGCCCCACGGGCGAAAGGCGGCTCAATTGTGGAGCCAAATTCGCCGTCGCGAAGCCAAACTGCGTGGTCGCCATTTGCGCCGTCAGGGCTACGGCGGTGAGACTCAATCCCGCCAACCACACCGGCCCAAAGTCGAAAATAATCAGGTGGCGGCCAAAGAGCATCAATTGGTTCAGCGTCAGCTCAGGGCCTTGGAAGGCAATCTCGATCCAGTAGGTGGTCCTTCCGCGCAGCCGCAAAAACCATCCTGGTCCATAGTGGTTGATGACATAGACGGCCGCCAGAAATTCGAGGGACGAAATCAACTCCCGGCTCGTGACAAAGCGGCCCTCTTCACGCGCCTTTTTGCGGCGCTGGGGAGTTGCTTTTTCGGTCTGGCCTTGTTTCGACATAACAGCTGGCGGCGCGTGACCCCTAAGGCCAGAGCAGCACGCCTCCCAAAGCCTCGCCCGCTATCTCCATGAGTCGCTCGTAGATCCCTGGCACGAGCCCGATCGTCGCGCCGAGCGCCAGTGCCGCCAACCCCGTCTTCAGCGGAAAAGCGATGTTCAACAACGGAAACTGGGCATTCAACCGGCTCACCACCGCCAGGGTTAGATCCACCAGCAAGAGAAAACCAGCCACCGGCAACGCCAATCGCAGGCCCATCTCGAGCGAAGCCGTCAACAACTGCGTCACCATCTGGAAGGCCCCGGTCGTCAGGTGCCACGCGCCCGGTGGAATCGTCTCCAGGCTCCCCACCATGGCCCGCATCAGCCACCGGTCAAAGCCAGCCGCAAAGAAGAGAACATTGCCGAGCCACTGCACCATCACCGGAATTACGGTTGAATCGGCCTCGGTGGTGGGATCGATCGAAGAGGCATAGCTAAAGCCGGCCTGCATCCCGATCAGATGGCCGCCGAAGGCGAGCGACTCCATCATAAAGAGCAGGACGAGCCCGGCTGAGAAGCCGAGAGCGGCTTCGGAAAGCAGTAAACCGGCCCACTCGCCCGTCACGAGTCCGGGTGCCAGTCCGCCGGGTGGCGCTGAAGCGGCCGCCCCCCCAAGCCGCGTCATCAGACGGGGAGCCAGCGCGGCCGACAGCGCTATCGTCAGGAACACTCGCGGCACCGGCGACGCCGTTCGCCAGCCGGGCCAGGGGAAAAACACAAATAGCCCACTCAGGCGGGCTAGACAAACCAGGAAAGCACTGGCCAACGGCCAGGCCGACCGGAGTTCGCCAGGTAAACGTAGACTGGCGCCAGCGTCATCGAGCATAGCGCCCCAAATCACCGAACAGCTTGATCGTATAGCTCATCAGCTCCATGAACATCCAAGGCAGAAAGATGATCAGGGCAGCGAGAAAAGCGCCCAGCCGGGGCACCGTACCGAAGCCGGGATCTTGAATCGACGTCACCAACTGGACGAGCCCAATCACGATGCCCGCCACGAGCGCCACCCCAAGCAAGGGTAGGCTCACCCACATCGCCGTCCACAAGGCTTGGCGGATCAACTCGGTACCCATTTGCGCATTCAATTGAAACTCCTCATCAGGGAACCAATCACCAGATTCCAGCCGTCCACCAGAACGAACAGCAGAATCTTGAAGGGTGCGGCAATCATCACCGGTGGCAATTGCACCATGCCGATCGATAGCGTGACCGACGCCACCACCAAGTCAATAATTAAGAAAGGTAGAAACAGGACCGCGCCAATCTGAAATCCCGTGCGTAACTCGGACAACACATACGCCGGCATCAGAACCCTAAGCTCCACGTCCTGCGGACGGCGGGGGGGCGGAGTCTTGGTCAGTTCGAGAAACAATTGAATGTCTTTCTCCCGCGCAAAACGCAGCAGAAACCCGTGCACAGGGTCATGCGCCGCTTCGAGCGCCTGAACCAGAGTAATTTCGTTTTTTGCGTAGGGATTTAACGCCTTCGCCTGTAACTCGCGGGCTACCGGCTGCATAATTAACATGGTCAGAAACAGCGCGAGCCCCAACAAGACCGGATTCGAGGGTGCGGTTTGCGTGCCGAGAGCTTGGCGCAAGAAATGAAGGACGAGTGTGATGCGGAGAAACGGCGTCAGGCTGGCCATGGCCGCCGGCAAGAGCGCCAATAACGAGAGCACCAGCACTATCTCAAGCGGGGTGGTCAGACGCAACTCGGCCGCCCCGAGGATCAACATGCTCCCACCCCCGACGCCGCCTGCCGCGAATCTAATTCCAAATAATCTCGAAGTAAAGGTTCGGTTGGATGAGGGGCCCGCCCCAGCGTCACCACCGCGCTGCCGGACTTCTGCTCCGTCACCAGACATCGCTCGCCCGCGCATTCGATCAAATGCAAGACTAAGTGCTCAGAGACTCTCAGCTTGGCAACCACCCTCAGCGGACCGGCCGCCCGGACTCGTGGCCTTTGATAGCGCCGCAGTCCAAGCAGACTGGCACCGAGGAGGCCTAACACCACGGCGGCCGCCGCAATTTCCCGCCCAAAATCCACCACCATCATATTCTTCTTCTCTGACTTTCTTGGCCTGGAACCGGCTACGCTTCGGTCCGGAAGTCAGTAATCCGGACGCCCATCATCTCTTGTAAAACGACGATCTCGCCAAAGGCTACCAGCGAGCCGCCGACCAATAGATCGATGTTCTCTCCGGCGGACCTCTTGAGCTTAATAACCGAGCCGGCTTCCAGTTCGAGAATCTGACTCATGGTCAGTATCTTGCGATCTAACTCAGCCTCAATGTCCATCGGAATTTCTGCGAAATGTTGTAACTCTTCTAGATTTTCCAAGGCTGCCTTCCACCTCTCGGGAGAGCGGACTTATCGCCCGCCTCTCCATCTATCGGCGTCCAGCCTGTCGAAGATTAGCGCTTGAGATTGATCGTTTCCTGACTAAGTTCGTCCACGGTAGTTACAACGCGAGTATTCGCTTGGTAGCCTCTTTGTAAAACAATCAAGTTAGTAAATTCACGGGCGATATCGACGGTCGATGATTCGAGAGCGCCACCCAAAACCGAGCCCCGGCTGCCGGTGTTCGGTTCGCCAATCGCCGGCAGAGCGCTCCGCGCGCTTAATTGGAAGTTATTGTCCCCGACCGCCATCAGACTTTCCGGATTCCGGATCGAGGCCATGGCTAACTGAGCCACGACTTGCTGCTGGCCATTCGAGTAAATGGCCACCACCTTGCCGCCATCCGCCAGGCGGACCTGAGTCAGTTGGGAAGCCGCATTGCCATCTTGGGCGTTGGCCGCCACCGCCGACGCCGCCGCGTATTGCGTCACGCGCGGCGTCGCCTTGTCGTAGAGGTTCCAAGTTAGGCTCAAGGGCTGGGAACCGTTCACCAGTCCAGTGACGGGTAACACCGGCTGGGGGTCCGTTACGGCGGGCGAAGTCAGTACGCCATTGGCATCGAAAGTAAGCGTCCCGGTGATGGGAGTTACTGGGGCGGTGACGACCGAATCGGGTACCGAGATTGAATAGTCCCAGGCTCCCGCAGTCGCGCTCTTGGCAAGGCTCACCGTGGCGACCAACGGCGTGCCCAACGAGTCATAAACCTGGATGGAACTGGTAAACGTATCCGGCGGCGGACCAGCCTTGGCCGCCGCGTTGAGGTTCATATCGAAAGTAAAGGAAGTGGTCGGTTTCGGGGGGCGGATCGTCCCCACCGGTACCACGATGGGGCCGATGGGGCCGCTGGCTGACAGCTGCCCGTTCTTTTCCGACCAGCCCTGAATCTGCTGCCCTTTGCCGGTCAACAGATTGCCGTCCCGGTCAACCGACAAACGGCCTCCCCGCGTATAAAGCAAACCGTCCGTTTGCGTGCGCACGATCAGGAAACCATCGCCTTGGATCGCCGCATCGAGCGGCCCGTTCGAAGCCTGAATCGCCCCCTGCGTAAACTGCCGCTGGGTGACCGGACGGGCCACGCCAAAGCCGATCTGGGTTTCGCCCTGGCCAAACGACTCGGATACTAAATCGAAAAAAGAAAGGGCACTCGCTTTGAAACCCGCCGTGTTGAGGTTGGCCAGGTTATTGGCCACCACATCGACGGCGGTGGAATGAGCGGCGAGCGCGGAAAGGGCGGTGGAAAAGGCGGTGAACATTCGTTAGTCTCTCTTTCGGTCTCTATTCAAAGTCGGGGGCTAGGCCCGTTTGGCGGCGGCGCCCAATTGATTGATCGCGGCCGTAATTTGCTTCAGGTCTTCCCGGATCCCGAGCGTTTGCTCCGTCTGCGTAAATTGCGATAACTGGGTGAGGAACTGAACGCTATCGGTCGGGTTCATCGGATCTTGATTCTTGATTTGCGCCACCAGAAGATTGAGGAAGACCTCCTTGTTCGCCAACGGGTCGGCGGCGGCGGCGGCATTCTTCGATGGGGTATCCGCAGCCGCTGGGGCAGCGTTATTCAAATTATTGATCATGGGTCCTTCTTTCTGTTCATCTCAACTCGAGTTTTTTCTTCGGTGGACGCTCCAATGCGCGTCGGAGCGCTTCTAACGGGTAGCGAGTCCCAAACTCGCCTGCCAACGTGCTTGCCGCTCGCGGCGCTCGTGCGGCTGGCTGACGCGCTGGTCTGGCTGACCGCGGGGCTGGCCCGGATCTTGCGGATTCTGGTGCCGCTGATCCTGGCCTCCGTCCCCCCGTCCTTGCCTCTGCCGCCCGTCCGGTGACTGCCCGTCCTGAGCGCCGTTCCAGTCCGTCGCCCCGCCGCCGGGTTGATCTCCTCGCATGGCGCTGGCCCCGGTGCCGTATGTCTCCAGACGGGCCACCAGGTCCGGTAATCCGTCCTGCAGCGAACGAGAAAGTTGCGCGTCGGGCGTCCGCACCGCAATCTCGACGGCACCGTTGCGATCCCTCACCTGAATGCTGGCCAGTACGCCTTCACCGTCTTGGTGGGGAATCGTCAAAACCATTTCTCGCGGCGGGGCAGTAAGCCGCTCCAGAAGCCGCTCCAGAAGCCGCTCCGGAAGCCGCTCCAGAGCAGTCTCGGCGGGTACCTCGTTCAGTCGCGGCTTCGATCCGGATGGCGCACCATCGGCCCCCGCCATACCTTGACCGGAGCCGGGAGCGCCCGGGTCCGGAACATGGCTCGCGGGTGCCCAAAAGGACCCATCGCGTTCGCTAGCCGGGCGCGACCCTAACAGTGCCCCTCCCGCTTCTTCCCGGTCGTCCGCGCCGCGCCGCGAATCGCCCCCGGAGTCACGATTGCCCTCATGATCAATGGCCCCAGATGGCGAGCCGACTAAGGAAGCCGGTAAGGTGACCGGGTCCGCCACTTCGTTTTTAGGGCTGGCCATAACCTGCCCACTCATCTGGCCACTCATCTGGCCACTGCGCTGGCCACTTCCCTGGCCACTTCCCTGGCCACGCCCGTCCGCTTGTTCCGTAGTCGGCCGGAGAACGCCCTCCACACCCGCCGGAACTAAACTCTCCGCTGGTGGAGAGCGTAATTCCTCAACCAGCTTTGATCGCTCTCCCCTTGTCTGTGCACCCGGCGTCAGGAGTACGGTAAACGCCAACGGATCCAGGCTGGCGGCAGCGACGCGGCGGGTTTCAGGGCCGCCGGTAGCACCGGCCAGCGTCTGCTGGGCCGCCGCCACGCCAGGCAACAATGAGGGGGCAGTGGGCATCGGAGCCCAGGATTTGGTCTGGGCAGAATCGCCGTTTCTCACCTGACTCACCAACGGCAAGAGGTTGGCCGCCGGGGACACGGCGATCGGCGCAATCGCTGGCCCCGTTGGCGTCAGCCAATCCGCCGCGGGAAGCGCGAACCCTTCGGACGCCGTTTCCCGGTCACGGCCCATCCCTGGCGCCGGGAGCGATTCGGTGGCCGCCGGATCCGCTCGATTGCCGGGCGAAACATCCACTAAGCTCACACCCGGAGCGCCTAAGCCCGCTCCCACCGGCCACCCAGTGGCTGAATCAGGAGGGGCCGTCGTGGATGTCCCAGTGGTGGATGCGCCCGCATTGAGCTTTCCCGTGCTGCTAGTGAGCGCACCCGAAGACTTCGCATTCGGCTCGCGCACCGCCTCTGGGTTCCCCGATACCGGCGAAGAAATATCCGGCGCGGAGGTGCCCAGCGACGAAAGCAGGCTCGTCAGGAAATTGGCATCCGCCAAAAGCATGTCACCGTTCCTGGCCTCCACTTGATCCTGGCGATCCCCCCGTGTGCTTAAAACTTGCTCCTTAGCTGCTCCACCGCCCTCTGCGGGCGGCACCTTCACGGGAGACTCGTACCAAATCGGGTTCCGTAACGGTTGACCCAGTGCTGAATTGGAACGCGACCCCTGTTTGTTGTGTGGTTGACCGTCTTGGCCGGCCTTCTCTTGGGTGCCCTCCTTTCGTGCCGAAAACCTGGCAGACGGTTGGCGTGTCGGTCTGGCGGGCGGACCGTCCGCGTCGACAAGAGTATGAAATTCCTCAGCAAAACGCGCGATGGGGCGGCTGCGAGCCTCTCGACCGCGATCCGGCGGAGGCGCCGAGATAGCTCGAAGGTCGGAGCGATGCGAAAGCGCGATGAATTCAGCCACGGCCGGAAGCAGTGCAGTTTGGTGGCCAAAGTCCAAAGCCAACTTCGGCCCCGTAATTGCATAGCTCATCACGCATGGACGCACTCACCGCTACGGCCGCCGCCGGCATCCGCTCCCGGGTGGAAGCCCTGGACTTACTGGCGAACAACCTGGCCAACGCCAACTCGACGGGCTATAAAGCCGATCGGGAGCTCTACCGGCGCTATGCCGCGGGCGACGCCTACGAATCTTCCACCGCCTCTTTCGATCCCACCCAGCAGCCCGATATTGATTCCCGCTGGACGGATTTTTCGCAAGGTGCCTTCACCACGACAGGACAATCCCTCGACGTGGCCCTGCAAGGCACCGGCTTTTTCGTGGTGAGCGACGCTCGCCCCCGGATCGCGCTTCCTGGCAAACCTGGCAGCACCCCACCTGCGAGCCCGGCTCCCGAGGTTTTTTATACCCGGGACGGCCACTTTCGTCTGGTGCCGATAGAGTCGCGGGAGACGGTGGCCGGCCAACCGCTTGGCCAACCGCTCGACCCGCTCCGCCGATCGCGCCTTGAAACACAGGACGGGCTGGCGGTGGCGGGAAACGATGGAAAGCCAATCTTCCTCGATCCCCGGCTTCCGGTCGAGTTTGGCCGCGATGGCACCGTGCGCCAGGAGGGGCTGGTCGTCAATCGTTTGTTTGTGGCCGAGCCCGGTACGGCTCAGCAGTTGCAGAAGCGCTCCGGCAACTACTTCTCGTTCGATCTGCCGGCACCCGTCACCGGCCCTCTGGCGCTCCGCGCGATGGGCACCGAGGTCCAACAGGGCAAGCTCGAAGCGGCTAACGTCACCCCGGCCGAATCCGCCGTCCGGCTGATCAATGTCATGCGCCAGTTTGAGAGCCTGCAGAAGGCGCTCCAGATCGGCGGCGAGATGAACCGGCGCAGTGTCGAAGAGGTCGCCAAGTTCACTTAGCCGCCTCACCCAGATCCGAAAACCCAGATCGGAAAAACAAGAAGGAACCCATGATTAGAGCTCTCTATAGCGCTGGCAGTGGCATGGTCGCCCAGCAAATCAACATCGACAATATCGCGCACAACCTCGCGAACGCCAATACCGTTGGCTTCAAGATGCGCCGTACCCAATTTCAGGATCTGCTCTACCAAACGCTAGCCCAACCGGGGGCAGCGGCGACGGCGCAAACGGTGATCCCGACCGGCCTCCAAATCGGCTTGGGCGCGCGGGCCTCGTCGAACTCCATCGTCTTTGAACAGGGCAGCTTCCAACTGACGGGCAATTCGTTGGACATGGTGGTGCAAGGCAAGGGTTTCTTCCAGATCCGGCGGCCGACCGGCGAGGTGGCCTTCACTCGTGGCGGGCAATTTCATCTGGACCGGGACGGCAACGTGGTCACCCAGGACGGCGATCCGCTGGAGCCGCAGATCACCATTCCGCCCGAAGCCCAATCGATTACGATTGCCGCCGATGGCACGGTCAGCTTCAGTCTGCCCGGGCAAGCCGCCACCCAGGTGGCCGGCCAAATTCAACTGGCGAACTTTGTCAATCCGGCGGGCCTCAATAGTCTCGGGCGCAACCTGTACGCGCCTACCGACGCGAGCGGCGAAGCGGTGGTCGGCAACCCGGCCGGCCAAGAGGGTTTGGGAGCCTTGCTGCAAGGCTACGTGGAAAATTCGAACGTAAATGTGGTGGAAGAATTTATCAGTATGATCGTCAGCCAACGGGCCTACGAGGCCAACACAAAAGTCGTGCGGGCCGCCGACGAAATGTATCAGCAGGTGAATAATGTGGCGCGTTAGTCTACTCGCGCTGATCGCTGTCCGGATTTGGCCGCTCGAGCTTTGGGCGGCGTCACCGGAGTGTCTACCGCTTCGCCATGACGCGGTTACGGCGGCCGATCTGGCCCCGCTCGCCCCCGCCTTCGGCACGTTGCCCGGACCGGTGCGGGTGGCGTGGGCACCTGCCCCTGGGGTCACGCGCTGGATCTCGCCGGGCGAACTGGTGCGCATCGGCCATCAGTTGGGAATTGCCGTCGAGCCCACCGGTGTCTGTCTGGCGCGCGTGGTAGAACTCCTTGAACGTGAAACCCTCCTGGCAGCCATGCGCGCCGCCGGGGCAGGCTACGAAATCGAACTGGCCGGCTTTGGTCCGGTGGAGTTGCCGGCCGGCCGGCTGGAGTTCTCCGCTCGCGGCCTACCGCATCTTCCCCGGCCGGCCTTGCCAACGCTTGCCGTACCCATCGTTCAATGGCGTGGACGTCTGGTCAGTGAAAGCGGTCGAGCCTTTCCGGTTTGGGCCCGGGCGCGGGTCTCCGTGCGACGCCCCGGGTTCGTCACCCTCCGGCCACTCGAGGCTGGCCAAATTGTGGAGGACGCCGCCATCCGGCGCGTCGAACTGATCGACTATCCAGCGTGGGAAACGCCGCTCGCCGATACCGCTCTCGCCATCGGACGGCGGGTCCGGCGCAGAATCGCGACCGGATCGCCCATTCTGCCTCAATTACTGGCTCTACGCCGGGACGTCGAACGCGGAGATTCGGTCGAAATTGACTTACTCACCACCGGGATCTCTACCGGGCCCAAAGAGCCAAATGGCGGTGAAGCTTCGGCCAAGCTCACGGCTCAGGCCGAGTCGCCCGGCCGCGTGGGCGAGTTGATCCTGCTCAAGAATCCGCTCACCGGGCGACGGTTCTCGTCGAAAGTGACGGGGGTAGGCCGCGCCGAGATGACGCCTCCGCGCACCGGACCAGAACCACACCCTCCCCGTCGTCGCATACCGGCCGCCGCCCTGAACACCCTGAAAACAGTGGAGGAATCACCTGATGATCGCCCATAGCGCCCTCGTGCTGTTTTTGGCCGGGTGGCCGCTTTCGAAGAAGCCTCGCGAACCAGTGAAAACGCCGCTGGAGGAACACATCGAAGCCGCCCGTAGCATTTCTCAGCCCGCCGCCGCATCGCTGGGTTCGACCTTTGTACCGGGAAGCCGGCTCGGCGATCTGGCGAGGGATTTTCGGGCGAACCAGGCGGGCGACATTGTCACGATCGTGGTCTCGGACCGCGCTTCGGCGCTCAATCGGGGCGGGACGACCGCGACGCGCAAGAGCTCGGCCAAAGCCACCTTGACTGCGCTGGCTGGCCCCACTAAGGCGGCGGGAGCACTCGCCAACCTCACCGGGCTCTCGTCTGACTCCCAATTGCAAGGACAGGGCGAAACCAGCCGCACCAATACGTTGTCGACTACTCTATCGGCCCGGATCACCGAAGTGCTGCCGAACGGCGATCTGGTCCTCGAAGGCACCAAACAAGTGGGCGTCAATGGTGAGCGTCAGTCGGTAACCGTCCGGGGCGTGATCCGCTGGAACGATGTGTCGACCGCAAACATGGTGCGGTCGGACCGGATTGCCCAACTCGAGGTGCGGGTGGCCGGCAAAGGGGTGGTGAACGATGTCGTGCGCCGGCCCAATCTGCTCTACCGGCTGCTGCTGGGAGTGCTGCCATTTTGACGGCTCTTCGCCGGTGGGGCTTATGGTTCGCCGGGGCCGCGTTGCTGGCTGAGCCAGTGGCGGGTGCCTCGCCCGCGCCCAAGCCCACGCGCGTCAAGGAGTTGGTCTCGGTGGAAGGCGTGCGGGAAAACCAGTTGATCGGTTACGGGCTGGTGGTGGGCCTGCAGGGTACGGGCGACAAGCGGCAGACCGTCTTTTCGGCCCAGGCGCTCGCCAATATTCTGGAACGGATGGGCGTGCAAGTGAGCCCGACCGGTTTCCAGGTGAAGAACATGGCGGCGGTGATGATTACCGCGAATCTCCCTCCGTTTGCTCAGCCCGGTATGCGGATTGATCTGACAGCCGCAGCCTTGGGCGACTCCACCAATCTGCAGGGCGGCATCTTGCTTGCCACGCCGTTACGGGGTCTGGATGGGCAAATCTACGCCGTGGCGCAAGGCTCGGTGGTTACCGGCGGTTTTGTGGCCAAGGGTGGCGGGGCAAGCGCCTCGCTCAACCATCCGACCGCAGGCCGCGTGCCGGGCGGGGCGATTATCGAAAGGGCCGCCCCCACCGTCGCCCTGGGCACCACCATTCGTTTGCAGCTTCGCGAAGCCGATTTCACCACTGCCGCGCGCATCGCCGCGACGATCAACGAGCGTTTCGGCGCCGGACAGGCCACCCCGGAGAATTCCGGTGCCGTGCGAGTCGAAACGCCGCCCGAATATGCCAAACGCGCCGTCGATTTCATGGCCGCGATTGAGAGTCTCACGGTGCTGGCCGATCGCCGGGCGCGCATCATCGTCAACGAGAGGACGGGCACAATTGTGATGGGTAAAGAAGTCAAGATTTCGCCCGTCGCCATCATGCACGGCGCGCTCAGCATCGAGATCCAAACCACCTTCGATGTCAGCCAGCCCGCGCCACTCGGCGCGGGCGTGACGACCGTGGTTCCCAACACGACCGTGGCTGTGAAGGAAGAGAAAGCCAAGTCCCTGGTCCTCAAAGGCGGGGCGACGGTGGAAGAACTGGTGCGCGCGCTACAGTCGATTGGTGCCACCGCCCGGGACGTAATCGCCATTCTGCAAAACCTCAAGGCCGCAGCGGCGCTCGAAGCGGACTTGGAGGTCATCTAGCGTGGGGATGTCACCCATCATGTCCGGCTTCGCCTCGAATGACTTACAGAGTAAGAGCACTCCGGAGCGCGTCGCCGCCGCAGCCAAGGAGTTCGAAGCGGTGCTGATCGAACAAATGCTGAAGGAGGCGCGCAGTTCCTCCGGCTTGAGCGAAGAACAGGATCAAGCGAGCGCCACGTTGCGCGAGATCGCCGATCAGCAATTCGCTCGCTTAATCGCTTCGCAGGGCGGGTTGGGAGTCACCAAAGTCCTGCTGGAGAGCCTGAAGAAGAGTTCGGCTCCCGAAGGCAGCCCAGAGGCAGTTCGCACACCCATAAGGGCACCAATTCCGGCGGCCAATCAGGCAGCCGGAATCAGCACTCAGGACTAGAAAAAGTGCTCATTCCGCACGACGCGAACGGTAGGCGCGCGGGGCAGCATGCTGCCATGACCTTCGTCTTCGGCCGTGGCGAGCGTTACGGTGACCGGCAGTTCCCGCTTCTCGCGCATGACCACCACACCGATGGTCTTGCGGTCAGCACGTTCCCGCACGATGGCCGCCACATCGGACGGGGACTCTACCGGCTTATCGTTCACGCGGGTGATCACGTCGCCCGCTTTGAGCCCGGCCTTGTCAGCCGGTGAACCCTTCGACACGGAGCGAATCAGCACGCCCTGTTTCACGCCGAAATACTCGGCCAACCCGCCCTTGAGCGTTTCGGCCTCCACTCCGAGCGGGCCGCTGCGCCACGACATCGTGGCCCGTGGCATATCCGGCATGCTGACGCGGGGGGCGGGAGGCGTATTCGGCACCGGAATGGCTGGGATCGCCATGGCGCGATCGCCCGTAAACGTCCAGCTCTTGCGCTGCGCCACTTTGGCCGTCATCGTCTGAACGTCACCGCCACGGCTCACCGTCAACTTCGCCTCGCGGCCCACCGGCATTTCCCGCACCATCCGCACAAACTGCTCCACGCCTTCCACGCGTTGGCCATTCATCTCGAGCACCACATCGCCCTTCCGTAAACCGGCGCGGCCGGCCGGGGAATCTTCCTCCACGGCAGTCACCTCGACCCCGCGTTCCTCTTTCAGCTTCAGCTCACGCAAGCGCCCGCCATCGACGTCCTGCACGCCAATCCCGAGGTAACTACCGCCGCCCGCCGACGTGAACTGAATCAGACGCGCCGGCGGAGGCGGTAGCGGAACTTGGGCCAGTATCCAGAGGGGCGCTGGGGCCGGAACCTGGACCGGAATCTGAGCCGGGGCCACGCCCAGCCCAATACCGAGGGCCGCACCCAGGAAGAGACTCCTCGTGACGGGTCGAGTAAGTTTAAACTGCATTGATTGACCTCAATTCCTGAACTGACTAAGTGCAAAGCGTGAGTAACTCAAGCTAGATTTTGGTAGCATTTTCAGACAATCACTTCACTACGGTTTAAGACGCCGCAGATAAATCGACCCACCGGCCACCGCTAACTCCAGCACCGGCCCGCCCCCATTCAGACGGCCCTCGGCGGTAACCCAACGCTCGTGACTTGGCCGGCCCTTGATCTCCTCAAATTCCGAGACAATCCGCCCGGCGGTCACTTCGCCCCGGCCGGTATTCAGCCCGCTGCCGGGCTTAGTTCGAGCCTTGACGGTTACTGCTAATTTAGACGGTAAGTAGACAATAATGTCACCTTCAGACGCGGCTAAGATTGAGTTACGCAGCGTCGCTCCAGGACGAATTTCCGCCAGGATCATGCCGCGGGCCGTCGACGCCCGCAAGCTGCCGTCGGCACCTTTCAAACGGATAGTTCCGGCCCCGGAGTCGCATTGCAGATTTTTCCCGCCGCCCACCTCGATCGAACCGCCCGACGTGCTGGCCGCCACCGCCCCCGCCGCGTGTGCCACCTCAATCAGACCGCCGCCTGAGTTGGCCGCCACTTCGGCACCGGCGCGCTCAATATGAATATTGCCTCCCGCCGTCGCGGCCCGCAGCGCACCCTTCACGTGGCGCACCCAGATTTCGCCGCCACCCGTCGAGAACTCCGCATTGCCACCGATGGTGTCGACGCGGATGGTGCCTCCGCCGGTGGCACAATTCATTGATCCGCCAATGCGCCCGAGACGCATCTCGCCGCCCGCCGTGCGCGCGATCGCATCCTGTCCAATGGCGTCCATGCGCACCGTTCCGCCGCCGCTTTCGACAAAGACGGTGCCGTCGAGTTCAGTGGCTTCCACATCGCCCCAGCGCGTCTGGATGGCGGTTTGCCGCACTTGGCGAGGCACGGTGATTTCGAGATTCAGCTCCGGCGCATCCGTCTCGGGGCCCGCTACATCCAACATCACGACGCCAGCCTGGTTTTGTACCGTCACCAGAATCTGATCGAGCCGCAGTTTGGCCGCCGCCGCGCTCGAAGCCCGAACTCGTTTCGTCAGCGTCCCCGAAACCTGGTTCGCCCCTCGTTCGCCCCGCACCCTCACCCGGCCCCGCGATATGATTTGCAACCGTAACACCGCCTCGCCTGAAGAGCGGAAGGAAGAAACCTGTTTCCAAAATCCGCCTTCAGCGATAATTCCATCCGCCGCTGCCAGCGGCATGATAGCCACGAAAGCAAAGAGCAGCAAGACTCCTCGCATTCGGCTAGAAAATCTCCGCAGAGGCATTCGCCATCCGCAACGCCTTCTCGCAACGTTGCCGGATATAGCCATTCTCTTCGCGGCGCATGAGCTGCTGCAACATGCCCACCATCTGCGCATCGAGCGCGCGAGGTGAGCTTTCGGTGAGTAAGTCAATGGCCTGCGTACGAATGCCAGGATTGTCATCGGCGTTTAAGACGCGCATCAGCGCTTGGCGGGTATCGGGCTCACCCGCGTGACGGCGCAGACCTTCAATCGCCTTCAAACGGACCCCCGCATTAGGGTCGCCTTCGAGCGCCGCCAACAGCGCGCGCCGGACGTCCAGCGCCTCGGCGCCGCCCTGCAATAAAGCGACGGTTTCGGCGCGCAAACCAGGGTCGCCCGCCTCGCGAGTCGCCGCCAGCAGCCAGCGCTGCACTTCGGGGTCATCGGCGCGGCCGGTGACGATTCTCGGCCGGGTCTCATCCACCACAATGCGGACATTTCCGGCGGGGTCGGCCTCGACAAAACGCACGTGCGCCGCACTGCCGGTAAGATTCGCGCCGGCGGCGAAACTACCGCTATCAGCTTGGCCATTGAACAACGGCAACCGCGCGCCAAAGAAGCCAAGCGCCACTAGCGCCAAGCCCATTGCCGGTTTGGCGGTGAGGCCCCAGTTCAAGCTGCTCAACCAAAGAGCCACCCGCCCTCGCACCGGCGTCGACGGCAGCGCGGACCGCAATTGCCGGCGGCAATGCACCAGCAAACCCGCCGGCGGCTCCACCGCTGCGACGGCCAGTTCCTCGTGCCAGCGCTGTTCCGCACTCCACGCCGCGCAGCAATCCGCGCAAGCCGCCAAATGGGCCTGCACGGCTTCTTCTTCCGTAAACGACAACTCGCCGTACAGCATCAGCGAGAGAGTCTCGCGCACCTGTTCGCAAGCAAGTTTCATACAAAATCTCCCAACGCGGCGCGCATTTTCTGCGTCACCCGGAACAAACAATTCTTCGCCGCTTCTTCCGAGGTTCCCAGCACCTCGCCGATCGCCCGCAGGCGCATGCCTTCAAAATGGCGCATCTCAAAAACCATGCGCTCCCGGGCTGTCAGTTCACCCAACACTGAGTCAATCCGCTGGCGCAAATGCCCGCTCACCAGGGCTCGTTGAGGGTCCATTGAGGCGCGGGTGTCGCCCGTCAATTCGGCGCGGTCTCGGGGGCCGTCCGGGGTATCCACCACACTCGACTCTTCCTTGCGCACCTTGCGTTTCCTCAGCAAATCGAGGCAAAGATTGGTCACAATCCGGTACAGCCACGTATGAAAGCTACAGTCGAAGCGGAACTGTTGCAGGTTTTTATGCACCCGCAAAAAGGCCTCTTGGTAGATGTCCTGGGCGTCGTCGGCGGAACGGAGCAGACTGTAGGCCAGTTTCAGCACACTTTGGTCGTACCCTCGAACGAGCCGTTCGAAGGCGTCCTGGTCGCCAGCCTGTGCCGCCCGGATGAGCGCCGATTCATCCATGTTCACGGCCAGCCGGGTTTGTCCGGTGAGCGCTACGCGAGTTTCTCCATTCAACACTTCTATTGGACGTACCGTGTGAAAATACGTCACGCCCAAAGTGTGCGCTAATTCCCAGATTCGGGACGCGCTCACCCCGGTTCACGAAACAAAGCCAATTCACAGCTTACCTCTTTTTTTTCAATCACTTGAAAGCCGGGCCAAAAGGGACCAGTAGCTGATCGGTACGGGACTTGATACAGTATCGGGATGCGATCTGTCTTTGTTTTAAGCCTCGCGTTAGGCGCTCTGTTTGCTGCGGATAAGCCGGAGAAGGGGTTTATTGCCCTTTTCGACGGTAAGGATTTGAATGGTTGGACGAAGTCCAAGGAGAACGAGGATTCGTTTTCGGTGAAGGATGGGGCGATTGTCGCCAATGGCAAGCGCTGCCACCTTTATTTCACCGGACTCATCAAGGGGAAGAAGGCGGACCTCAAGAATTTTGAGCTCAAGGTGGATGTGATGACCCAGCCGATTTCCAATGGCGGCGTCTATTTCCATACCGCCTATCAAGAGACCGGATTTCCCGATAAGGGATTTGAGGTGCAGGTGAACAACACGCACACCGACTGGAAGAAGACGGGCGGGCTTTACAATGTGCAGGACAATAAGGAGCCGTTCAAAGACGGTGAGTGGATGACGGAGCACATCATTGTGCAGGGCAAGCACGTACAGGTGTTTGTGGGCGATAAGAAGGTGACGGATTGGACGCAGCCCGACGATTGGGCCGGGCCGAAGGGCAACCCGGGGCGGATGCTGACGAGCGGTACGTTCGCGCTGCAAGCGCATGATCCGAAGTCGACCGTGATGTACAAGAACATTCGCGTGAAGCTGTTGAAGTAGGCTTTCGGGCTTAGCGGAGCCTCAAGGTTCGTGCCGGACTTGAACCAAGTTGGCGGGAATTGGGGCCGGCGAACCTAATTTGGGAATGGCCAGGGTAATCGTCGCTTCGATGTTTTTGCAAGTGGACTCGGAGCAGGTCTGGCCCTTCATGACGAGAACCGCAGGCGCGTTGGCGGGGACGGCGGTGAGCTTGACAGCGAAGAGCACTTCATTTTCAAAGCCCCAGCTGAACCAGTTTTGTTCGGGTTTGGAGAAATCCTTCACTTCGCTCTGATACCAGGGGCCGGTGGGAGAGATGGATCCGGTGACGGCGATGGAAGTGGGTTTGTCCTGGCCTAAGGAGCGTTTCCCGGCCAGCCTTTCGGTGGCGCGAAGCTTGTTGTCCATGGCAAAGGTGTGCCAGCCAGGGGCGATTTCGGCGCGGACAAGGAGGACGTCCCCGTCAATGCGGGCTTGGTATTTAAGGCAAATGGTTTCGTCGTGGATCACTTCGACGGCGGGGGACCAGTCGTTCGTGTTTGACACTTGGGCGAGGGCGAGTAGCAATAAGGGGATCATTTGCGAAAACTCATGCGGCTGCTTTTCAAAGGCATTTTGATTCGCTGGCCGGCGCGAAGAACATCGAGCGTCACTGCGGACTCCACCGGTTTGCGAAGCTTCAGATAGAGCTCGGCCGTGTTGGCCAGTTGGTCAGTATCGATGCCATCGACGGCGAAGATGACGTCGCCAAGCTTAAGCTCGTGGGCTTGCATGACCTTGGCGAAGTCCGACACGTACTTCACTTCGCTGGCAAAGCCGTTGGGATTGAGGCCGAGCCGTTTCTTGTCTTCAGCGGCGAGGGGCTTGTCTTCGAAGTAGAGGCGGGGGTCGACGGAGGATTGACGGAAACGAAGATCGGTCCACCACCAGCGGATGGGGAGGTCAATCGTGAGGTTGACGGGCTTCCCTGCCCGATCGACGGTGAGATTTAACTGGGCGGCTTGGCGATTCACTTGGTCGTATCGATATTGAAGGTCGCCAAAGGTGTAGACATTGGTCGCATTCAACGCCGCGATGCGGTCACCGGCCTGGAGGCCGCCGGCTATGGCGGCACCTTTGGCTTCGCGCACGACCAGGCCTTGGGGGACGTCGAGGAAGATGCCCAGGGTTTTGATATCGGGCGACTTATAGAGATCAGTGAGGGGGTCGAGCGTGCCGTCCAGCTCACGATGCATGTTTTGAAAGTCCTGCACGAGGTGGCATTCAACGCACTGGTGGTTGTCGAAGGTACGCTTGACGAGCAGGGGAATTTCGCGGGGCATGATCGGTTTGGGGCGGGGAATCTTCGGCAGGTCACCGGCGAGGTAACGGCGGTGAAGGTCGAGGCCTTGCTTTAAGGCGGCGAGGAGGCTATCGGCTTGCAGATAAGTCTCCGCCGAGGCCGAGTCACGGCCTCCGTAGCGAAGATAAATTTGTTCGTCGGCGTTCAAGGCGTAGAAGTAAATGGCGTTATTCCGGTCGTGTTCGAAGAGGCCAACGTCGATATTGTCGAGACGCGTGATGCGGACGCAGACGTATTGATCGAGTTGTTTGCCGAGAGGAGAATCTTTAGGTGACAGCACAACCTGTGCGTCGAAGTTGCGTCCATTAATTCAAGCTTCGCAACGGAATTCGATGAAGATCGGTTTGCGCTTTTCTTTGGCGATCTTGACCGCTTCGGGATAGCTATCGAGCCAATTGATTTCGTCCTGGGCGGGCAGGACAAAGGGAAGGGCCAAAAAGAAGGCGAGGCGATGAATCATAACTCTCTCTAAGGATACGCCGGGCGCGAAGGCAAGGTTTCCCCCACCCGGCGAGAAACTTAGGCGAGGACATCGTGGAGGACATTGCCGCTCACGTCGGTGAGGCGGAAATCGCGACCGGAGTAGCGATAGGTTAGCTTCGTATGGTCGATCCCCATCAGGTGGAGGATGGTGGCGTGGATGTCGTGAACGTGGACGGGCTTTTCGATGGCTTTGAAACCGAAATCGTCCGTCGCGCCGTAAGTGGTGCCGCCTTTGATAGCGCCGCCGGCCAGCCACATCGTGAATCCGAATGGGTTGTGGTCGCGGCCTTTCTTGAGCGCGCCGCCACCGCCGCCCACTTCGCGGACCGGGGTGCGGCCGAACTCGGAGCCGCAAACCACTAGGGTGTCTTTCCAAAGACCGCGCGTCTTCAGATCTTTGATCACAGCGGCGAAAGGTTGATCGGAGTTTTTGGCGTTTAACTTGTGGGCCATGATGTCGCCGTGGGCGTCCCAGGGGTCACCTTTGGCGTAATAGACCTGCACCATGCGGACACCCTTTTCGAGGAGCCGCACGCCGGTGAGACAGGCCCGGGCAGTGCTGCCGGGGCCGTACATTTTCTGGGTGGCCTCGGACTCTTTGCGAATATCGAACACCGCCGGAGCCTCGGTCTGCATGCGGTAGGCGACTTCCATCGACTTCAATACCGCTTCCACTTGAGGATCGTCGCCGTCGCGTTTGGTTTTCAGCTTTTCAATTTTTTGTAACAGATCCAATTCACGGCGCTGCTCAGTCAATTCGAATTTAGGGTTATTGACATAACTAATTAGCTTTCTTGGGTCGAAGTTCTTCTCGACCACCACTTTATCGTCTTTTGGTTTTTCGTCCTTGGACGCCATGGCGTCCTTCGCCTGGTCATCCTTAGGCTTTTCGTCTTTCGGCTTGTCGGGCACCGCATCCATCGGTGGCTCGCCCTCGGGCGTCTGGACCTTACTCGAAATAAAACTACCTTGATTGATGGCCGGGAGAAAGCCGTTACTCCACAGAGGAGGTCCTACGGTCGTGGGGACCTCGGGACATAAGACGACAAAACCGGGCAGGTTCTGATTTTCCGTACCGAGCCCGTAAGTGATCCAGGCACCCAGTGACGGGCGTCCAGCTTGATTGGCGCCGGTGTTCATCATCAGGCAGGAGGGCTCGTGATTGGGAATCTCGGTGTAGACCGAGCGGATGAAGCAGATATCATCCGCCACCTCGCCCACGTTGGGCCAAAGCTCGCTGATTTCCGTGCCGCTCTGGCCATGCTTTTTGAATTTGAAGGGCGACTTCATTAGTTCGCCGGTACCGCGCTCGGTCTTCACTTGAACGCCCGGCAAAGGTTGGCCGTCGTATTTGTCCAGGGCCGGTTTCGGGTCAAAGCTATCGATGGTGGAGAGGCCGCCATTCATGAAAAGGAAGATCACGCGCTTCACTTTTTGGGGATGGTCGAGTTTGATAGCTCCGGTGTTTCCATCGATTCCGGCAAGCCCTTCGGCGCGCGAAATTGAGTTACTCAGCATGCTGGCGAAAGCGGCCATTCCGAAACCATTGCCCACCCGGCGGAGTGCCTCGCGGCGAGTGGTGGGGTTCGATTTTTTATGTAACGACATAATTAATCCTTAGTTGATAAATAAGAACTCGCTCGAACTCAGCAGGACCTTGGCATAGCGGCCCCAGGCGGTGGGTTCGTACTTAACTTCCGGGACAGGCGGTCCACCAGGTCCCCGGCGTCCCATGCCACCCATCAGGCCCATGCCGAATTCAGCGGGTGCGCCCGCAACGGCCTCACCGGGGGCAGCGGCAGCGGCATCGCCAGGGGCGGCATCAAGGGCGGCGGCCGGCTCAGCGGAGGCTGGCTTTTCGCTCTGTTCAGCAGGAGGGGCACTATCTTTACTTGGCCCTGTGCTTGCGGGGCCGCCGCGCCCGCGGCGCATGCCTGGGGCACCTTCGGCGGGCGGCCTCTTCTTGCCTTCTTCATATTCGAGCATTGGCTCGGCCTTCAGATACTCCAACCCCAAGGCCACTTCTTCCTCAGAAGCATCGCGGTTGAAAACGGTCTGATAAACCTTTCGAATGCGGGCCCGATTGGTAGGTTCCGTCGCGACGCGCTTGGCTAACTCCTCGGCTTCCAGCTGCATAAAGTCGCTATTCATGAGGAAGAGGCGCTGCAACGGAACCGTCGTAACAAAACGTTTTTCGGCACTGAGGTTGGGGCTGGGAAAATCAAAGAGTTGGAGATACTCGTCGAGTTTATAACGGCTGACTTTGCCATAGACGGTGCGGCGTTTGAAGGAGGGCGTGAGGTCGGCGGAGGGTCCGCCGACGGCGTGGTCGAGGTCGCCGGAGACAAGCAGAATGGAATCGCGCACTTGTTCGGCGTCCATGCGCTTGCGGTCGGCGCGCCAGTAGAGGCGATTGCCGGAGTCCTTCGCAAGCGCGACCGGGTTACTCTCGGTGGAAAGTTGATAGACCGAGGTGAGCATAATCTCGCGATGGAGTTTCTTGATCGAGAGGCCGTTGCGGGAGAAGGAGTAAGCAAGATGTTCGAGTAAGTCAGGGTTAGTGGGGCGTTCACCGGTCATGCCGAAGTTACTCGGCGAATCGACGATGCCGCTACCGAAGTGGCCCTTCCAGATGCGGTTGACGATGACGCGAGTGGCAATCGGCTGTTGGAGTATCGCGTCGGCGAGTTCCAGACGTCCACTCCCTTTGGTAAACGGCGCGGGCGCTTCTTTGGAGAGTACGGAGAGGAAGTGACGCGGCACTTCCGGCCCCAAATTGAAAGGATCCCCGCGGAAACTCAGTTGGATGTTGGCGGGCTGTTCGACATCTTTCACGCCGTGAAGATACGGGAAGCCGGGCTCCAGTTTTTTGCGCGAATCTTCAATATCTTTCCGAATGGCCGCCATCTGAACTTGCGACTCAGAACCAACCCGCGATTCAAGGCCCCAGCCGCGGAACATCAACACGCCCGGCTTGCCGAAACGCATGCCCATCGCCATCATCGCGTTAGGATCTTCCGACTCCCCCAGCATGCGCTGAAAGATCTCCGTGGCAAAGCTAGTCTCCGCTTCGGACATACCCTTCAGACGCAGATTGCAGCCGGGGCAAAAGTCCTCGTTAGTGACAAAGTTACTGGGCTTATTGGTGCGTTTCTTCGGCTTGGTGCCATCCATGGCCTTAGCCGCAATGATCTTATTTTCTTCCGTGAGTTCATTGCGCGCGAGCATCAACGTGACGATTTCTTCTTGAAACTTTCCGGCTAGCCGTTTCGCCTCAAGTAGGGTGCCGCCCTTTTTCATCATGGCTTGCCAGGCGTCCTTGTTTTTATATTTGTCGGTCGGCTTTTCCAGGTATTTGATCCAGCGGTCCAGTAACTCAAAGTCGAGTTTACGAGTCTCCACGACCGCGGCGAGTTCTTTCTTCTGGGGGCCAGCGACTTCCCAAACCGCCTCCAGGTAGTTAGTGGTTTGAAAGGCGAGCGACTGCGACAGCTGGCTGGTTAAGTTACTCTGCATCTCACCGAGTAACTTCTGTTTCTGGTCGAGTTGATCTTCGATTCTCTGGAAGTCGGCGCGAACGGACTGAGGCACGAGGGGATACTCTTCGTAGAGCGTATTGGCGAAGACTCCGGCGATCGCGTAGTAATCGGCGGCGGGGATGGGATCGTACTTATGATCGTGACAGCGAGCGCAGGCCACGGTTAAGCCTAAGAAGCCGCGGGTAACGGCGTCGACCCGGTCATGCCGTTCGTCGGCACGCGTAACTTCGGTGGAGCCGTTGTCGTAGTACCAGGGTCCCAGGCCGAGGAAGCCGGTGGCGGGCAAGGTTTTGTGGCGCGTCTTGGGGTCGAGTAAGTCACCCGCGATTTGGGCTTTCACAAATTGGTCGTAAGGCATGTCATCTTGAAAAGCCTGGATGACCCAGTCGCGGTAGGCGTAGGCGTGGGGGTAAGGATTCAGACCGCGCCGCATCGGATCAAGGCTGCGGTAATCATCTTCACCGTAGCGGGCGATATCGAGCCAGAAGCGGCCCCAGCGTTCGCCGTAGTGAGGAGAGGCGAGTAGCCGATCAACAACTTTGGCGAAGGCGTCCGGCGAAAGATCTTTCTCGAAAGCGGCAGTTTCATCGTAAGTGGGCGGAATACCGGTAAGGTCGAGCGAGGCGCGGCGAATCAGATCACGTTTAGTGGCGGAGCGGACGGGCTTCAACCCTTCCTTATCGAGCCGCGCCAGAACGAATTTATCGATGGTGGATTTGGCCCATTTCGGGTCGCTGGCGAGGGGCGGTGCGATTTCTTTTAATGGCTGAAACGACCAGAAGTTGCGCATCGAAGGGCGAATGATATACTTGCCGCCCTCCGGCTTCGCGGCAATTGCAACGGGCGCGGCGGCGGGCCATACGGCTCCGGCTTTGACCCACGCCGTCAAGTCGGCAATTTCGGTTTCCTTTAACTTAGTGCCCATAGGCATTTTGAAGTTGGGGTCAGTCTGACGAACAGCTAGAATCAGCGCGCTTTTCTCGGGATCGCCGGGGGTGAGCAGTGGGCCGTGTTTACCGCTTTTCTTCAATCCATCGGGGCCATCGAGGCGTAAGCCGCCCATGGCGCTGGCGGTGTGGCAGCTGTAACAGTTGTTAGCCAGAATCGGCCGGACTTTTGTTTCGAAGAACTCGGGGGACGCAGCAGATTGAGCCTGCGCGATCAGGGCCGCCACAGCGAGAGCGTTTGAAAGCGTGAAACGGAGAATGATGCCGCAGCGCATAGGATCCTTTTAGAGTTTAACTCGGAGAAACAGTGCAAACGCGGCAAACGGAGCCGAACACCCCTAGAATAACTTATCTTTCACCCGCGCTCAATCAGTAATCGTCGCCGCGATTCTTTTAGGGTCGAAGCGCAGAATTTTACCAGCCAGACGGTCAACCAGCCAGATCGATTTCAACCCTACCTGGACCGTGCCTCCGCCGGCGGCCGTGAACTGCTGCACCACTTTGTCCGTGCCGGGATGGATGCGCGAGAGCGGGAAGCCGGGCGTGGAGACCCACACAGAGCCTTCGCCGAAAGCAATGTTGCCTTCGGCATTCGGAATCGAGAGCTCGATGGTGACGGTGACTTTATCGGTTTTGGGGTCGATCCGGGCGACCTTGCCGTCGGTCTGGCAGAGCACCCAAATGGAGCCTTCGCCAAAGGCCAGCGAGACCGGCTTGTTGGCCACGTCAATCCGTTTCACCGCGAGATTGGTGCGAGGATCGATGCGGATTACTTTATTGAGCGCCGGACAAGTGAGCCACAAGGCGGATTCGGCAAAGACGAGGGAGTTACAGCCAGCTTCAACCCTGATTTCGGCCACCACACTGTTGGCCGTGGGATCGATGCGAGAGAGAGTGGTGCGTTCGTCAGACAAGAGCCAGATGCTGTCCGGGCTGGCGGCGATGACGCTGGGAAGGTTGGCGATGGCCACGTCGATGGTCGCCGTCACTTTGCCGGTCTTGGGCTCCAGGCGGCGCAAAGTTTGATTGCCGCAGTTGGGTACCCAGATGCTGTCGAAGGCGCTGACCAGGCCACCGCAAGGTTGATCGAAACCTTTGAATGGCTCAGTAAATTTGTTCGTTTTCGGATCGATGCGAAGGATGTCGTTGCCGTTCGAGACCATAATCCGATCGGTGAAAAGGAGAGTTCCAGGGGAGCCTTCGACGGCGAGTTCCGCCTCTAACTTCAGAGCGGACATGGGAATTTGCACGCCGGGTGTCTTGACGCCATACTTCGGCGCGACGGACTTCGGATCTTTGGGCTTGGGCTCTTTGAGTTTTTTTGACTTTTCAGTTTGGGCGGCCCGATCGGCTGCGGGAAGCCCGAAGGCTCCCGCAGTGACGATCACCAAGGTCAGAAGTACGCGATGCATTTTGGCTAGAATTCGTAGCGTAGCGCGAATTGGATGACGCGGGGCACCATCACGCCGGTGAACTGTCCGAAAGTGGACGGGTTCGACAGGCTAAGAGTGGTGGTGGTGGGAAAGGTGAAGTTGACGTTGTTGAAGGCGTTGAAGGCTTCAGCGCGGAGCTGCACACGGTGGCCTTCCCAAGGCAAGGCGAAGAACTTACCGAGAGAGAGGTCAAAGTTGGACATGCCGGCGGTGCGAATGATGGCGCGCGTGCCGGTGGTGCCGGGATACTGGCCATAGAACGAGGTAATCGCGGTGGTCGAGCGGAAGATACTCGGGTTACCGTTTTGATTGTAACCCGATCCATTCTCGGGCAGAGTGGCACCGGGTTTCAAAACGGCCAAAGCCGAGTTTAAATAGTTAGTGGAATAGATGCCGCCATTTGAGATGGTCGCCGGTAAACCGGTGCGGAAGCGCCACAGGGTAGAGGCCTGCCAGCCGCCAACGATTTGGTTCAGCCAGCCGGGAGCATTCGACAGCATGCGCTTGCCTTTACCGAACGGCAGCTCGACCACGGCATTCGCGGTGATGTTATGGCGAATATCAAAGTCAGAGGAGCCGCGGAAGGAGTTGGGGTTGAATGTATCTTGTAACACGCCGCCCGCCGTACCGGAAGCGGACTCGGCGGTGGAGGCGATGTCGATGGAGTGGGAGAGGGTGTAGTTAAAGTCAAAACCCCAGCCACTTGTTACAGGGCGGCGCACAGAGAATGTGCCGCCATGAAATGACGATCGTCCGGCATTGCTCCAGGCGATGTTACCGGCATTCTGGTTCGCGAAGAAAGTATTGCAGCCTAGCACGGAGATACACTTACCGTCGGCACCGCGTTCGCGATCCATATCGTTCAGGGCGTCAAGGTCACTGCCATCGTAAGTGCCGTAAGTAGTGAAGAAGTAGTTGGCCGTCGCGCTACCGGCGAAGTTAGTGCCGGCAGCTCCGGGGAACATATTCTCGATGAAGGGAACCTTACCGGGTAGGGCGGGATTGGCTTTTACCTGAGCCGGAGTGACGCCTTTTTCGAATTGATCACGCAGCAGACCGGCCGCTTGAGCCCACGTCTGGCCGGACTTGGGATCTTTAAATTGAGTGAGCGGTTGGAAGACGTCAACTTGGACGAGCGACTTACGCGCTAGCCGGCCGACGTAACCAATCTCGGCGGCCATTTTTCCAGGAAGCGGACGGGCGTAAGTGAGATTGAAGAGCATGGAGTAAGGCGCGACTAGATTCGGGAAGACGCCAGAGTAGGAGCCAAAGCCACCCAAAATGGTGGCCGGGGTGTTGGGGAACTTAGCGCCGGCGACAACGGGCAAAGCGGGCAGGGTGGGTAACGGAGTGAGTCAGCAAAGTGATCGGTACCGCGTTGGCCGCGCAAGCGATCGATGGCAATGCGACGTTGGGCAACGCGTCACTCACTTTTTCGACGGGCTTTTGGGCCGGTGCCGCCATTCCGATCGGCTTGGCGCTCAGCCTTTTTATCGTGGGAAGGTTTCTCGCGGGTCCACTCAACGCGATGAATCTGATGACGCTGCCAGAATTCTTCTACCGGCGGTATGGGCGGCAGGCGGAGGCGTTGGCCAGCCTGCTGACGATCGTCTGTTTCATCGTACTCGTGGCAGGCAACCTGTCGGCGGTAGGCTGGATCCTCTCGGTAGTGACGGGTTTCAGCTATGCCAAGTGTCTGGTGTTCGGCACGGCGTTCATTTTCGTTTACACAATTGCCGGTGGTCTGGATGCCGCCATCTGGACCGACTTTTGGCACGTCCACCTGGCGATCATTGGGTTCGTTGCCGCTTCAATTTACATCCTGACCACTCGTGGCTGGCATGGGGTGGTTGCCGCTCTCCCCGCCCATACCCTCAGCTTGAGTCAACTCACCACGATCTCGGGCGGCGGCTTGGCTAACTGGGCAGGAATTATCTCGCTCGGCCTAGGCAATTCAATGGCTCTCGACTTTATGGAGCGGGTGTTTTCGGCTAAGGACGCGGCCACGGCGCGCCGCGGTTGCTACTACGCCGGGGCGTGGACGCTGGTGATTGGCCTTTGTGCTTCGTTGATCGGCCTGGCCGCAATCGGCAGTGTCGGCACCCTGGGCGACCCGCGCATGGTGCTGCCCGCATTCGCCAATGGTTTTCTGCCTTACTGGATCGGCGTGCTGGTTTTCGTTGGCGTGCTGGGCGCGTCGATGTCGACCTCGAACGGAGCCATGCTGGTGATTGCGGTCGTGATGGCCCGGAACGTGTGGCAACGGTGGAGCGTCGCGCCGATTTCCGATGCGAAGATGCTGTTCTTGTCGCGGGCGCTGGCGCTACCAGCGGCCGCTGCGTGTCTGATCGCTTACTTGCGTCCCGAACCTGGACTGTTGCTGGTGGTGGCTTTCGATATCGTCTTTGCCGGCTGCGTGGTTCCCTTGTTTCTGGGTGTTTATTGGAGCCGGTCAACACAATCGGCAGCCATCTCGAGCATCCTGACGGGCACGGTGGCACGCGCGATCTGTTATTTCGTCATGCCCGCTCACCTCGCCGGCCTGGATACGCTGCTGCCGCCGGTGTTAGGCGCGATCGCCTTCGTCTCGGTGAGTTTGGCAACCGCGCCGTCCGGAGCGCAAGATAAGGAACTGACATGCGATACGCCCTAGTTCTGCTGTACTTCGGATTAACCGCGCAAGACGCATCCAAGAAACGCCCCGCTCGACCGCCTTTGCCGGGCGTAAAAGAAGTGCAAAAGCCGATGGACGTGTTGAAGCCGGAATCAACGTTTGCGGTTCCGGGCGTACCGGATTGGACGATTGCCTCTCCCCACGCCGTGTGGGTTTCGAATGGGCCGAAGAACTCCATCTCCAAGCTGGATGCCAAAACAAACACTGTGACTGAGACCGTGACGGTGGGGACCAAGCCTTGCAGCGGAATCGCTTATGGGTTTGGGAGTTTATGGGTGCCGAATTGCGGCGACAAAACCGTTTCGCGGGTGGACGCGAAAACGGCCAAGGTGGTGGCCACGATTGCGGTGGGCCCGGCCAATTCTGAAGGCGGAATTGCGTGTTCCAAGGACGCGGTGTGGCTGCCGACGGGGGCGGCGGGCGACAAGGTGGCACGCATCGATCCGAAGACTAATAAAGTGGTGGCCGAAGTAAGCGTACCGGAGGGTTCGCATACGGCCGACTTTGGCGAAGGCGCGGTGTGGGTGACGAATAGCAAGGGCAAGGTGGTGTCGCGCATCGATCCCAAGACGAATCAAGTGACGGATACGATCGAGGTGGGTCCGCAGCCGCGCTTCATTGCCGTGGGTGAGGGGTTCGTCTGGACGCTGAATCAGGGCGATGGCACCGTATCGAAGATTGACCCGAAGACGCGCAAGACGGTGGCCACCATTCAGGTGGGTGTGCCGGGCCCGGGCGGCGAAATCGCGACGGGCGGCGGCGCGGTGTGGGTAACCGTGTTCCAGATTCCGTTGAGCCGCATTGATGCAAAGACCAACAAGGTGACGCAGCAGTTCGCCGGGCCGGGCGGCGATGCCGTGCTGTTTGCCCATGGCTCGGTGTGGCTTTCGAACCTGCGCCAGCAAAACGTGTGGCGGCTTGATCCGCTAAAAATTACCGCACAATAGGAAATTATGAACGAAACGATCCTCTGGGAAGAGGAACTCCGGGGGGAGGCAAACCTGGTCTCAGGTGCTCGAACGCGGCATGGCATTGCGCTTGACTGACCTCGAAGGCGGGGCCAATGCCAGTTGCCTTTTCTACAATGCGCAAGAGACCAGCGAGCGCTAGAACATGCCCGATACGTTAAAGGCACAGCACATCGCGCGCCTGACGAAGGGCTTCGTCTTGTACTCCGATATGGGGCGCATTCTTTGCTCGTTTACCGCCGACACCGTGGGCTGGCATGACGCGATCGGCGGCACATTATCCGCCGCGCACGTGTCGGCTAAGTACGGTGAAAAGACCTATCAGCAATTTCGCAATGACTTTACCCAGCCCTCGCGCGAGAGCCTGATTTTGGAACTCGCCAAATACTCGATGGCGGCCCGCGATCTAACCCCCACCCTGAATTTGTTCAGCAAAGTGCAAGTGGATGAGCGGGGAGGGATGCACTATGTGCCCGGCAATTCAAAAGCCGGTGATGCGGTGGAGTTGCGCGCGGAGATGAAGGTGTTGGTGCTGCTGTCGGCGAATCATCATCCGATGGAGCCGGGAACGGTGTATGCGCCCAAGCCAGTGCAGGTGACCGTCAAGCGGGTACCGGCCCCGCTGGATGACGACGCCTGCCGCGTGTCGCCACCGGAGAATGGGCGCGGCTTTGCGTTGACCGAAAGATACTGCTTATGAATTACGAAGTGACGGTGCTGGCGGGCGATGGCTGGGCCCAAGTGGTGAAGCGAGGCCAGCATCTGCGCATCATCGATCTTGAAGGCAACCAGGCAGTCGATACGTTGTTCTACAACGCGCATGACCACGCCGACCATGAGCATCGCGCGCGGGAGTTGGCCCAGTTGAATGGCGTTCCGCTGCTGCCGGGCACGGGATTGCTCAGTTCGGCGCAGGAGGCTTTGGCGGTGGGGCTGCCGTTGATGCTGAAGTCGACGGCCGGGGGGGCATCGGGATGCGGCTTTGCCGCGATGCCGATGAACTGGAGGAAGCCTTCGCCGCCGTGCAGCGGCTTAGCCAAGCCAGTTTTAAGGACTCCGGCATTTTCGCCGAACGATTCGTCGAGCGCGCGCGGCACATTGAGGTGCAGATCTTTGGCGATGGCGCAGGACGCGTGGTGGCGCTGGGTGAGCGCGACTGTTCAGCGCAACGGCGAAATCAGAAAGTGATGGAAGAGACACCCGCACCGGGGCTGACGGCGGCCTCCCGCGCGGCGTTGTTTAAAGCGGCCGTGCGGCTGGGCGAGGCGGTGCAGTACCGCAATGCGGGCACGGTGGAATTCATCTACGATAGCGACCGCGGAGAGTTCTACTTTCTGGAGGTCAACACTCGCCTGCAGGTGGAGCACGGCGTCACCGAGTGTGGGACGGGGATCGACCTGATGGCGTGGATGGTGCGGTTAGCGGCGGGCGAAAATCCGATCGTGCCGGTGCAGTCGACGGACGCATCAATTCAGGTGCGAGTGTATGCGGAGTCGCCGTTGAAAGACTTTGTGCCCTGCCCCGGCGAACTCACCTTGGTTGAATGGCCGTCCAAAGCGCGGGTGGAAACTTGGGTGGAATCGGGTACGGACATTCCGCCATACTACGATCCACTGCTGGCAAAGATCATCGTGCATGGCGAGACTCGTGAGGAGGCCGTTCGGCAGATGGCCGAGGCATTGGCCGCCACCAAGCTCGGCGGTGGCGTGCCCACCACGGCGGGCTGTCCGGCTTATGCCTATTCACCCGCCGTATCGGCGACGGTGGTTTTAGAACTGGAGCGAGCGGGGGCCGTGGCGACCGGTAAGACGAATCTGGACCAGTTCGCGACGGGACTCGCCGGAGTCCGGTCTCCGTATGGCGCTTGTTCGAGTGTGTTCGACAAAGAATACATCTCGGGTGGATCGAGTTCAGGGTCCGCGGTGGCAGTGGCCTCCGGACAAGTGGACTTTGCTCTGGGCACCGGCACGGCCGGCTCGGGGCGAGTGCCCGCCGCATTTAACAATTTGGCCGGCCTGAAGCCCACCCGGGGAGTGCTTTCGATGACCGGCGTGGTGCCCGCGTGCCGCAGCCTGGACACGGTGTCGATCTTGACCCGCGATGTGGAAACGGTAGGACGCGTCTTCGATGCGGCGGCCCAGTACGACCCCGCAGATTGGTCATCGCGGCGCATGGAGGACTTCCCTGCCCCCTGGGCTCGCGGCAAATTCCGCTTCGGCGTTCCCCGCCCGGAGCAGCTCGAGTTCTTTGGCGGCACGGCAGCCGCCCAGCTTTACGATGCCGCTATCGCCAAGCTCGAAACTTCGGGCGGCGATGAGATGCATCCCGTGGTGCGGGGCATCATCAACGGCGCGTCCAGGCATACGGCGGTGGATAGCTACCGTGCGCTGTATCGTCTGGGCGAGTTGAAACGCGCGGCGGAAGCTGCGTGGCGCAAGATGGACGTTCTGTTTCTGCCGGCCGCCGGCACGATTTATAAGATCGCCGAGGTGGAGGCGGACCCGGTCCGGTTGAATACGAACCTGGGTTACTACACGAATTTCGTCAATCTTTTTGACTTGGCAGCGCTGGCGATCCCGGCGGGCTTCCGGCCCAACGGACTGCCCTTTGGCGTCACACTGATCGGCCCCGCTTTCAGCGACCGGGCTTTGCTGGCGCTCGCTGGCCGCCCCACTGTGGGAATACCAGGTTGTCTCGAGGTCGCCGTGGTCGGCGCGCACTGATCGGGCCAGCCTTTGAATAGCCAGTTGACGCAACGCGGCGCGCGATTGCTAAAAACCTGCCGCACGGCACGCGGCTATCGGCTCTACGCGCTCGCGAATACGACGCCACCCAAACCCGGCTTGGTGCGCGAGGAAGGCTTCGCCGGGCCTGGAATTGAGTTAGAAGTCTGGGCCATGCCAACCACTCAATTCGGCAGTTTTGCCGGGCTGATTCCCGCACCGCTCGGGATCGGCAGCGTGACCCTGGATGACGGCTCCCTGGTGAAAGGTTTTATCTGCGAGCTGGCGGGACTCGCCGGGGCCAAGGAGATCACCCATCTCGAGGGTTGGAGAAATTATCTTAAGTCGTTGGCCTAATTGGTGCGGATGAGAGGACTTGAACCTCCATGGGTTACCCCGCCAGATCCTAAGTCTGGTGCGTCTGCCAGTTTCGCCACATCCGCGCAGCTTCAGTTTAACAGTTAAGCGCTAATCCTGTGACCAGAGCATCCCCTCCATGACCGGAAACGGGAAAACCTGACGAACCCCGGCCGTCAGGGACGGGGATGTAGCGATTTAACGTACGTGCGCTAACCATTGTGGACTTTTTAAAAACTTGAAGCATGTAACAAGTGCTACAAAACGACGGCCAGTCCTTCATAAGGCTGGCCGTTAGCTTTTTTATCCGGCATAATAAAGTTCTGGCCGCATCCCCCCGATTTACATTCGTAGTCTCGTAAAACGAGACCCTTAGCCATGACGATTAAAGTAACTCTTAAAGTACAACCCTGGTCTGACTGGTCCGCCGTCTCCATGCCGCGCGTCGACCAGGCGCTGGTCTACGCCGGAACGTTTCTACCGGACCTCGCCCGCTGGAGCGCCCTCGTGCTGCGTATGGCGAGCCTGGGCTTTTTTGCCTTGGCCGCATGGCGCTTTGCCTACGATCTGAGACTCGCGCAGCCCTTCTTCATTACCGAAGGTGTCCTGTCGCATTGGCAAACCTATGTAGCCTTCACCGGCGCGGGAGCCATGCTGGCCTCCTGGTGCGGACGCCTTGCGCCAGAAGGTGCCGCTCGCCGGGCCATCGCCGCAGACGATCTTTCTAATGCCCCCGTCGTGTGGCACGCCCGCCCTTTCGCCCAACCGCTCCAACAAATCGACTAGCCGGAATGCTGGTTGGTGATATTCTTAAGGGGACGGGTCCTCTCGCGTTTATCGCCTTCCATGCCCAACTACAGCCGCTCGGTTGACAGCTACTCGCCCTTCTACACGCCTGCGGGAGTGAAATGGCTGGTGATCGTGAACTCGGCCATCTTCGTCCTCTCATTTTTCTGCTTGCGGTTCGACGTGGCGCAAGGGTTCTTCCAATTACTGCCGTTGCAGCCCATCTACGTCGTCCAGATGCTGTTTCTGTGGCAGCCGGTCACTTACCTCTTCCTGCACGCCGATTTCGGACACATCATCTTCAACATGCTGTCGCTGTGGTTCTTCGGTAAGGATCTGGAGATCACCTGGGGCACCAAGCGCTTTCTGCAATTCTACTTTCTGTGCGGCATCGGCGCGGCCATCTGCGTCATCGTCGCCAGCTACCTGTTTGGCGACAAACGCTCCAGCACCGTCGGCGCGTCCGGGGCCATCTTCGGCCTGCTGATGGCCTTTGGCATCCTTTTCCCGGAACGCACGGTCTATTATTTCTTCTTCCCCATCAAAGCCAAATACCTGGTTTTGATCACGGGGGCCATCCAGTTCATGATGTCTTTCGCTGGGTCCAGCTCCGGCGTTTCGCACGTCGCGCATCTGGGCGGCATGCTCTTCGGCTTCGCCTACCTGAAAACCAAATACCGCAACAGCGTCGACATCGCCGGAACCTTGCGCCAAGCCTACAAGGACTGGAAACTCCAACGGGCTCGCCGGAAGTTCCAGGTCTACATGTCGAAGAATCGTTCAGGCAACGACCGCCGCCCGAACTAGTGCCGCGACCGTGTGAAGAGTTCGTTTGACTCGCTCCGGACGCGAAGAGCCACTTACTCTCCATGAAGCATACTCGCAAACCCATTGTTTTCAACGACGCCGCCAGCCGGGAACGAAGTGACCGGGTCCGCTCAGCCGTCGACAACCCGGTCACTTCCTTCCCGGCTGGGTTGCTGGCAGGGTGCCTCATGCCCTTCATGACGTGCCAAACGCGTCCCCGACTACCTGGAGCCGCGACCGGAGGAAGCGGGCCGCGACTAAGCTCCCCGGAAATGGTTGGCCAACTTTGTCGTGGCCCGCTTCCTCCGGTCGCGGCTCCAGTGCCTTTCCATTTTTACTTAAATTAAAGGACTTACGAGTATGCCTCATGGAGAGTAAAGCGGTTCCTGCGGAAGGCCGGAAAGCAACAAATCACCCGGTCAAAGCACTGCTTTGCCCATAGAGAGCCTCCGACGAAAGGCACTCTTTAGGCAGGACTGAAAACGGTAGGATGCCCTAGTACGATTGTGCCTGTCGAAATAAAGCCGATCGGCAACAGTGGGCAGATCTCGCTCGGCAAGAAATTTGCCGGAGGCACAGACACGACTGGACGCGGCTCTCAAGCGCTCGGGCAAATGCTCGGACCAGTCACCCGCGACGGAAGCCGGATTTGGCAGCGCTGGGCCGGAAAGTCCGGAAGGGCCAGTCACTCCACACGTGGTTACTTATCGTTAAGCGCGGCGACTCCGGGAAGTTCGATACCAGAGAGAAACTCGAGTGACGCCCCCCCGCCGGTAGAGACGTGCGAGATCTGGTCAGAGAGGCCCGCAGTCTTGATGGCCTTTTCCGAATCGCCGCCGCCGACAATGGAGATGGCACCGGATGCGGCCACCGCGCGGGCCAAGGTCATGGTGCCAACGTCGAAGGGGGGCATTTCGAAGACGCCCATCGGTCCGTTCCAGATGATAGTTTTGGCGGCAGCGGCTTCGGCGACGTAGACGGCTAAAGTAGCGGGGCCGATGTCAAGCGCCATCGTGCCCTCGGGGATCGTCGTGACGACCTGGAACGGCGCATGGGCTTCGAACTTTTCGGAAACCACGTGGTCGGTGGGCAGCAAGAGCTTGGCTCCGGCTTGCGCGATCAAGTCCTTGGCCAGCGAAATCTTGTCTTCTTCGACGAGGCTCTTGCCCGTGGGCTGGCCAAGGGCGCGGAGGAAAGTGTAAGCCATGGCACCGCCGATCAGGACGCGGTCGCAGACCTTCAGCAAATTGACGATCACTTCGATTTTGTCGGAGACTTTGGCGCCGCCGATGATGGCGATGCAAGGCCGGTCAGGCTGGGTGGTGGCTTTGCCGAGGTAGGCGAGCTCTTTGTCCATCAAGAGCCCGGCGGCGGCTGGCTGGCAGTACGCGACCATGCCCACGGTAGAGGCGTGCGCGCGGTGGGCCGTGCCGAAGGCGTCGTTCACATAAACGTCGGCGAGTGCGGCGAGTTGTTGAGCGAAGGCCGGGTCGTTGCCTTCTTCCTCCGCATGAAAGCGCAAATTCTCGAGCAGCAGGACCTGGCCCGGCGCGGGCAGCAGCGTCTTGACTCTCAGCCCCACGCAATCCGGAGCCATGGTCACCGGACGCTGGAGCAGTTCAGCGAGGCGCAGGGCGATAGGGGCGAGGCTCATCTCAACGTTCGGCTTGCCCTGCGGACGGCCAAGGTGGCTGGCCAGCACCACGGCCGCCCCTTGATCGAGGCAGTACTGAATCGTGGGAAGCGAGGCGCGAATGCGTTTGTCCGAAGTGATCTCTTTACCGCCATTGGCGAGGGGCACATTAAAGTCCACGCGGATGAAGACACGCTTACCGGAAAGGCTGAGGTCACGAACAGAAAGTTTGGCCATGGGGAAGTTTCAGGCTAGCATGGCCATTGAGCGTATCCGGCGCGAGAAGAGCGCCGTTCGCCAATGCCGTAGATCGAAAAACATGAAAAGTATGGCGTCCAAATTGTCGCAAGCGTTTGAAATCATCTACTTGGTGATCGCCTTGGGCCTGGTGGCGGTGATCGCCGGGTCGTCCTATAAGGCTTGGAGTTTGTACGCGATCCAGAATGAGCAGATGGCCATCTCGGAAGCCGTGCGGATGAACAGCGTCGCGCTGCTTTCGGCACTCAAGGATGCCGAGACCGGGCAGAGGGGATTTCTCTTGACGGGCGAGGAGCGTTACCTGGAGCCGTACCGGGAGGCGACCCGTCAGGTGCCGGAGTTTCTGAAGCGGCTCACGCAAGCGATAACGACCCGGCCGGACCAGCAAGTACGGTTAAAACGGTTGAAGCCGCTGGTGGCGGGCAAATTGGCAGAGTTGCAGACGACCATCGAGTTGCGGCGGAACCAGAATCCGGACGCTGCGGTAGCGATCATGCGGAGTGACCCGGGCAAAGCCATCATGGACGAGATCCGGGAGGTGTGCGAGGCGATGGAGACGGTGGCGGCCGGCCGCTGGCGCAGCCAGGCGGAAGAAGTACATGCCAGCAGCAGAAGGTTGGGCCTGATTAGCACCGTGGGGAGCGTGACGATTTTCGGTTTGTTAGTCCTCGCCAGCGTCACAATCCATCGCGGCCTGCGGCGCCGGCAATTGCTGATCGCCAGTTTGTCCGCCAGCGAGGGCGAGTGCCGCGAGGCGCGGGATTGGCTCCACACGACGATCCGCAGCATTGGGGATGGGGTGATCGCGACGGATGACCAGGGAAAGATCACGTTTTTGAATGGCGTAGCCCAGGAATTAACGGGATGGAGCCAGGAGGAGGCGGTGGGTGTGGCGCTCGAAGAGGTGTTTGTCATCACGAACGAAGAAACCGGCGCCACCGTCGAGAATCCGGCCACCCGGGCCTTGCGCGAGGGACAGGTGGTGGGCCTAGCCAACCACACCCGGCTGACGTCGAAGGGCGGGCGGGAAGTGCCGATTGAGGACAGTGCGGCACCGATCCGCGACGAGCACGGGGTCGTCAGTGGCGTGGTGCTGGTGTTTCGCGACGCGACGGATCGAAAACAAGCGGAACAGGCAATGGCGGAGAGCGTCAAGCAGTTCCGCACCATGGCCGACCATGCGCCGGTGCTCGTCTGGATTGCGGGGCCGGACGGGCGGTCGGTGTGGTTCAATCGGCCGTGGCTCGATTTCGCCGGGCGAAGTCTCGAGCAAGAATTGGCACACAATCCGGCAGATAGTGAGCATCCCGAGGATCATCCCCAGTGCCTGGCCACTTACCACGAAGCCTTCGAGGCGAGGAAACCTTTCACCATGCAGTACCGGCTGCGGCGGGGAGACGGCGCGTACCGCTGGTTGCTGGGAAATGGTTCGCCGCTGTATGACTCGAACCAAGTGTTCACGGGCTTTATTGGATCCTGCACGGATATTACGGAACAGAAAGCGGTGGAAGAGAAGCTGAGCCGGGCGAACGACGACTTAAGCCAGTTCGCCTTCGCCGCCAGCCACGACCTCCAAGAGCCCTTGCGAATGATTACGAGTTACTCGCAACTGCTGGTGAAAGGCTACCGGGGAGAGTTGTCCGATGAAGCCCAAATGTGTGTCACCTTCATCACCGAAGGCACCAAACGGATGAGAGAGTTACTTGGCGATCTGCTCGCCTATACCGGGGTGAGCGAACCGGGTGAGCACTCGGGAGAGCTAGTGGACGTCAACGCAATTTTCGCCAGCACCGTGGCGAACTTGAGGACGGCCATCGAAGAAAGCCACGCCGTGGTAACCCGTGACCCGCTGCCCACGGTCACCGGGAACCCGGCTCACCTGGCGCAGGTGTTTCAGAATCTAATCGGCAACGCCATCAAATACCGCGGACCGGACGCGCCGCGCGTGCATGTCTCCGCCAAACGGTTGCCCCCGGAATGGCAGTTCAACGTGACGGACAACGGCCTGGGCATTGAGCAGGAATATCATGGCAGCATCTTCGGAGTCTTCAAGCGATTGCACGGCAAGGAGATCCCGGGTACCGGCATTGGACTGGCGATTTGCCAACGCGTGCTGGAGCGGCATCAAGGCCGGATCTGGGTGGATTCGGAGTTAGGAAAAGGCTCGCAGTTTTTCTTCACGCTCCCCGTGGGAAGAGAGGAGGCAGTAAATGGAAACGTTTCGGATCATGCTGGTCGAGGATAATCCGGGCGACGTGTATCTTCTGAAGCTGGCATTGAAGAATGCCGGCATCGAGTGCGAATTAACAGCCTTCACTGACGGAGCGGAGGCCTTGAAGTTCGTCCTGAGCCAAGGCGAGGATGCCGCGCGGTTGCTACCCCATCTGGCAGTGCTGGATATGAATTTGCCCAAGAAGAGCGGCACCGAAGTGTTGGAGGCGATGAGGCGCGGTGAGGAATTCGCCAAGGTTCCCGTCGTGATGATGAGTTCCTCGGCGTCGCCGCACGATCAAGCGAAAACCAAGCAATTCGGTGGCACTTGGTATTTGACAAAACCGGGAGATTTGGAGGGGTATTTGAAGATCGGCGAGACGCTCAAAGAGATTTTGGCGGATTCACGCGCCGCTTCGCCGGCTTCAGAATAGCTAGCACTCTGACCGCTTGGAAACGTTACTGTGCCTACCAGCCGCGAACGAAGTGAGCGGGTCCTGCGGCAAGCCGGAAAGCAACAATTCAACCGGTCGCGGCACTAGTCAAGATGGAGTAACCATCGCCCGCGCGCAGATTTCGGTAGGCTGCGATTGGGAATCAAAAAGCGGCGAAAGCCGAAAGCAAGGAGATGGTTACTCATGAAAAGAATTGCGTGTCGGAGAGTTGAAGAAGGGGAAGTGCCCCGAGCCGTATGTGAGGCAGGAAGTCCTGGAGGCAGAGTTCTCGGGGATGCTTCGCAATCTGGTGTTGGACCAAGCGGTCGTTGAATGGATCTCCGGCGCACTCAAGGAAAGCCACGCCGACAAGCGAAAGTATCACGATGAAGCCATCACGCGGCTCCAGGGCGATCATCTCCGGTGGCGGAACCGGCTTGAGACGCTCTACGAAGAAAAGCTGAATGGGCGGATTGACGTTGCCTTCTTTGATCGGAAGTCTCGCGACTGGCGTGCCGGGCAAACTCGGTTTCTGCCCTCGATCCATGTTGGTCGCCGCGAACGCAACGGCGCAAGAAGGAGCCCCGGCCGAGGCCATTTCCGGAACTTTGCAACCGTAACAAAAGACGGGGCAAACGACGGGTCAGAACATCGATTTGAAATTTGGCTCCCCAGAAACCATGGTTTCCAACCACCTCTCCGGCCGTAACCTATTGATAATAAGCGGGCACGGATTCCTGTGCTGCCGCAGCGGACTCGAGAAGTTCGCGCCCGGTTGACTGTTTCTCGTCTGGTGTTATACATTTTGTATAGCGATGCGGTTTGAATGGGACGATGAGAAGAACCGGATCAACCAGCAGAAGCACGGCGGCCTCGCTTTTAACAGCGCGGCGCTTGTCTTCGACGATCCCCATGCAATATTCCGCAAGGACCGTGTCGTGACGGGCGAACAGCGGTGGCACGCCATAGGGATGGCAACGGGTGCCCTGTTGCTGGTTGTCCACGTCTATCGCATGGAGAATGAACATGACAAAGAAGAAACCATTCGCATCATCTCGGCCCGCGAAGCTAATAAGCGTGAGCGCCGAATCTATCTTGAGCAGGCCCGTGAGTAAAGCGCAGAAGGCCGTCTTATCCCGGATCGCGAAGCGCCAGGCTGCCGGAGAGGATTCCAACATCGACTATTCGGACATTCCTCCCCTATCCGACGCGCAACTGGCGCAATTTCGCCGCGCTCCGAAGGTGCTGGTGGCCGCTCGCATCGACAAGGAAGTTTACGAATGGCTCCTGCGGTATGGCAAGGGCTACTCAACCAGGATCAACGGTATCCTGCGAACCGTAATGGAGAGGGCTCGGTAGTCCCACGCCGCTGCTACCTCCGGCGTACCTGGGCCTGTCAACAGAGAACGCCGGAGTTGGAAAGTAGCATTCCTGGGGGCCCACTCTGGACGGTGGCTCCCCGAAAAACGTGGTATTAAACTACCTCTCCGCTCGTAAAGTATTGATTATGCACTCCACACGCCGAATCAACCGATCGCCAGGTTTACCGGTTTGCCGACACAGCTGAGCATTTCCACCGGCATATTGATCGCAAACCCGGCCGGTTTTCTGTTCACCACGTCGGACACGCGCTGGCGCGAGACCATCAGGGTCTTGGCGGCTCGGCCTGCTTAAAAATGATGTTTCGCGATCCAGTACTCCCCGACCTCATTCCACGTAGTCCCGCCGGTGGATGCCCAGGGACTTTAGGCGAGACGCAAGCGTGCCGGGGTTAATACCCAGCAAATCCGCCGCACCCCCCTTGCCAGAGATCTGGAATTTCGCTTGACGCAGAGCCGCGAGCACATTGACGTGCTCGCGTTCCCGCCACTCCTTCTCCGGCACCACCGCAGCAGTCGCGGGTGGAACAAATCGATCCTCAGGTTTGGCCAATCCCTTTCCGGTTTGTGGCAAATCGAGGGTTAACTTTCCGCCGTGCGAAATAATGACCGCGCGTTCCACAACGTTTTGCAGCTCACGCACATTCCCAGGCCAATCGTAATGCTGCGCGCGTTCGATCTCCCGATTCGGAAGGCTGGGGGGCGGCAGGTGGAAGCGCATGCTGGCCTGGCGAACAAAGTGTGCGACGAGCTCGGGAATATCTTCGCTCCGGTCGCGCAACGGCGGCACTTCCAGTGGAAACACACCCAGGCGGTAATAAAGATCAAGCCGGAACCGCCCCTCGTCGACTTCCTTGCGCAAGTTGCGATTGGTGGCCGCTACAACGCGGACGTTCACTCGTTGCGTGACTTCATCTCCCACCCGCTCAAATTCGCCTTCCTGTAGGACGCGCAGGAGCTTGGATTGCAGATCGAGCGGGATTTCTCCAACCTCATCGAGAAATAGTGTGCCGCCATCGGCGAGTCGGAACCGGCCCACGCGATCACGCACAGCCCCCGTAAACGAGCCTCGTACATGGCCAAAGAATTCGCTCTCAAACAGCTCGCGTGGAATCGAACCGCAATTCACCTTGACCAAAGCCCTGCGGGAACGAGGACTGCGCTGATGGATGGCTCGGGCGATGAGTTCCTTGCCGGTTCCACTCTCGCCCAACACCAGCACATTCGCCTCTGTTGCCGCTACCATCTCCACCTGTTGCAGGACGCGCCCAAGCGCCGGGCTTCGGCCCAGAATGTTACCGAACGATCCGGACGCCTCCACTTCTTCGCGC
>JANLPT010000254.1:0-3610 GCA_031367405.1 Bryobacteraceae bacterium | reverse complement strand
GGCACAGTCGCGATTCGCACGCTGGGCGAACAGCAACAGCGTGTGATGAGCCTTTCCGACGCCGTCGCGGTGCTGGTCGGAGAGGCGACCCCGCCCGATTTGCGCTGATTGGCGAGAAGTTAGAGGGTTGAAAAAAGGGTTAGTTGCGAGGGGCTTATCCCCTCGCGCTCCCAGGTGTTTGGTGCTTTTTCGCTGGAATTGCGCTGACCCGAGACGTTCGGCCCTATCTCAAGCATCTGTAAAGGAACGATTATTTTGGCGATCTTCGCTAACTTCTCGCGTATCGCGCATGAGAAGTGAAGTTCGCACCGAAACTTTCCCCCCGCGCGCCGCGCGGGGATGGTGATCTGCTGCCGACGATGGGAAAGACCGGTCTGGTTCTTGGCGTTTGCGAAGGAGCCGAACCGATAGGACCGTAGCAGCCTGCGCCAATGTAGGAAAATGCAGTTCAGATTTCCGACGCTGCCTTGTCAGGCATTCGTTACTGCGCCGGAAAATGGAACCGAAAGTCATCCTTTGGACGCTTTATTCTATTGCTCTGCCAAGCCGGGACAACAATCGCATCTTGCGACCAAAGTTCGTGGGAGATCTCACCTAAACCGCGATGTGTAACGACGCAGGCATCTAGGATCACCGGCCAAATTTCCTTCCACGTAACGCCATCGGATTTGCTCGCGAGGAGTCGCAGCAACATCTGACGCGCCTCGGCCAAGCCTGCCGCGATTGACCGAGCACTTCGTTCGCCGGGTTCCATTGCAGAAGTCTGCGAGAACATATCATCCATCCCCGTCTGACGCATTCGGGACTCGGCTTTTTTGGCGCTTCTATATGTGGCTTGAATTTCAAGTGCGCGCAGGTGCGCATCCCGAAATACCCTCATGCCAGCAGAATGCCGGGTCAGAAAGATCAGCTTGTAGAGCGTTCGATCGACATGAGTTTCATCGACCGTCAAGGCAGGCGCGAATTGATAGTTACCCATTTCTTTGAGCGCTAGGCGCGCCCGTTCAGAAATCGCCGCCTCACGTTCCGCGCCGCTCAAAGCTGCAAAAGTCGACCGCCATTTGCGTCCGTCTTGAAGGTTGCCCAGCCAGCCCTCAAGCGTCGGCATCCGATCTTGCGAACTTGCGAAACGATTAGCGAACTGGAACATGAAATTCAGCAAAACCTCGGTGTTCCTTGGCTCGATCAGACGTCTGAAGTGTCGAACGTCCGGTATACCCTTCGGATCGATAACGACGAATCGAAATGCGCTCGCTGAAATCGCGGCTGCAATGGTATCGGCGTGTTCCTCGGCAGTGCCGGGGTAGCATCGTGTTTCAACTTCGGGGAAACGCTTCACCGCCTCGACGAGCTTTGGATAGTTATTCGGGTCTTTCTCAACGAGGTGGGCAACCATCTTGACCGGCTTACCGAGCGAAGCCTGCTTCGCCTTTGCCTCACTCATATGGCGTAACGCGATCCCGAAACTCGTATCGGAAAAATCACCACTCTTGGACTGCCATGGCCCGGCAAAAAGGTCGACAAAAGCGAACGTGTCAGCCCAACTTACAACCTTGGGAATCTGCGCCGGCATATAGGTGTCGAGAAAGGTGTGTTTGACCAGCGCCGGCTCGCGACCTTCATACCAACGGGGGTCGAGCATTCACCCGGCCAACTGTTTGGAGGCTGGAAATTCGCTCCACTCGCGACCATCCAATTCGCGGCCACCTGCCTTGGGCCGGAAGCCACCCCATTGCTTGAAAAAGAAGGGTACGCCTTGCTCGCGGCAAGCATCGCGGATTTCGCGTGCCCACTCGATCTGCATCACGCGCGCGTGCGGGCCGCTTTCGCCACCCGCGATAACCCAGTGAATGTCTGCCAGATCGACTTGTCCGACAGAGCCGATCAGCGGCTCGATGGAAAGAAACCGGACGGCGGACTTTGCATCGCGAAGGTGCTGGATGCGGGCGGCACCCTTGCTGTCTTCGACCGAAACACCCGTCCAGATATGATCCGGCGCAGCGCGATCTGAATACCGTTTGGTCATGTAGTCACGCAGTCGAGGGCTGCGCTTTGTCAGAACCTGATAGGTGTGCCAATCTGCGTCCTCCATCGTATCGAACACGCTGTCGATGTATGACGTTGGAATGGCCTTATGGAAGAGATCGCTCATCGAGTTGACGAAGATCATCCGGCCCCTTCGCCAACGCAAGGGTTGATCAATCCGTTCTGGTCGGAGTGTCAAATCAAAGCCGGTTTCGAACGGATGGCCCGGCACACCTCGAAATCGTTCAGAGAACCGGGCCGCATAGCAATTGTCACAACCAGTCGTGATTTTGGTGCACCCGGTCACCGGATTCCAAGTGGCGTCCGTCCATTCGATTGCGCTGTGGTCTGCCATTTGTGTCTGCCCGCATTGACCGCTCAAAGTAGACGGCTGTTCCGGTCCTAGATTCCCACAGAAGCGAGAGCATTGGAATCCTCGATTTCGACAGAAGTGGCAAAATCAATCCACTCCCCGCGCCCGCTTCGCCGCCCGCGCCAACCGTGGTAGGCGTGCAATCGTTTTACGAAGGAAGGCCGCCCATGTCGATCATGGCTAACAGTCGCGCTCAGAGAGCCAGTAGGCTGGCGCTGATCTGGGCGGGTTTTGGCGTCGTCCTTGCAGCGCACCCGGCCCTCGCGGCCTCATCGAGGCCCGCTGCGCTGGTCGGGCAGTATGATGGCGGGCGGATGGAGGTCGGGGCGGGGCTTGAGCTTATGGCCGATGGGCATTTTCACTACGCGCTGGCTTATGGCGCGCTCGATGAAGAGGCCAGTGGGACCTGGTCGGTCGAGGGAGACCGGGTGGTGCTCGCCAGCGATCGGGTGGTGCCGCCGCGCTTTGTCGTCGTTTCGCGAAAGGCGGGGGAGCCGGGGGTGTTGCGCGGGCGGCTCGATTTCAAGGACGGTTATGACCAGCAGTATTTCGATGCGCTGATCACGTGCGCGGATGGGTCGGTCGAGAAGAAGCAGTTCGGGATCGAGGGGCTGGCTTGGGAATTCGCGCCGGCGTCGCCGCCGCGCAGCGTGCGGGTGGTGAACGAGATCTATGGCTTGGCGGGCGAACCGCTGCCGCTCGATGTGAGGGCGGGCTTCGACATCACCTGGCATTTCGAGCCCAATGGGCTGGGCAAGGCTGACTTGTCGACCACTCCGTTGCGGCTGGAGGGGGATGTGCTGGTGCTCGATCGCGTGGGCGTCACGCTGCGGTTCAGGCGGGTGCCTGCGGAGCAGCCATAGTCAATCGGTTGAAGGCCCATGCCGCCGCCTCAGCCACCACAAGATCGGCATCGGCCAGCAGCGCAGTGACCGGGGCGATCAGCGCCGGATCGCCCGAATTGCCTGCCGCGTAAAGGCAATTGCGCACAAAGCGGTTGCGCCCGATGCGCTTGATCGGCGATCCGGAGAACAGCGCGCGAAAGCTCGCGTCATCGAGCGCGAGCAGGTCGGCCAGGCGGGGCGCGGTCAATTCGGCGCGGGGGGCGAAGGCCGCGTTGGCCGCCGCGGCGCTGGCGAAGCGGTTCCACGGGCACACCGCCAGGCAATCGTCGCAGCCATAGATGCGGTTGCCGAGCGCGGCGCGGAATTC
>JANLPT010000212.1:0-8257 GCA_031367405.1 Bryobacteraceae bacterium | reverse complement strand
TGCCTCACGGCGCAGTGGGCTAGTGAACGGCTTTAAAAGCTAACGACGACGAAACGCACCGCCATCGCGACCGGAGGGAGTGGGCTATGTCCTATGAAATGTGGTTCTGGCCCGCTCCCTCCGGTCGCGGCTCGATGGCGGGCGGCAAGTCTGTGAGATCCCCTTCGCTCACGGTCAGGGTTATGCAGATTTAACAGAACCCTGACCGTCAGGGAGGGGATCCGGCTGCTGCTGGACCCGCTAACTTCGTTCGCGGCTGGTAGGCACAGTGACGTCTTCACGCGGTCAGAGCACCAGTGCTTCGACCGGGTAAACAATATCTTCTGTTTGCCATCGCAACATCCCCTTCCTGACGGTCGGGGTTCGTCGGCCTTAGTAGATCACCATCTCGCCGTCGAACGGGGAGAAGCCGCAGGTGGTGCGCTCGGCGAGGTTTTTGACGCCGCGGCAATAGGACCGGCCCTTGTGCGACGCGATGTAAGCCTGCTCCACTTGGCGCAAGCGCCGCATGCGTTCATCGGTGCGCGGATGGGAACGGAAGAAGTCGCTGAGCCCCTGGGCGGCGGCACCGGCGGCTTCGCCGATAGCTGAGCGAGGGGCGCGCGCCGTGGACTGGGGCTCCACCCGCTCCATGATGGTCGCCATGGCATTGCTGCCGCCCGCCGGATCGTAGCCGGCTTGAGCCGCTAGCAATTGCCCTTCGGCGTCGGCTTCGAGTTCCTGATAGGGCGCGTAGGAAATGGCTCCCACGCGGCGCAAGGCATCCGCCAGGGCCCCCGCTACATTGGGCAAACGCATCTCCTTCAACTTGAGTTCGTATTGGAAGCGCTCGACGCAATGGCGCTGGTCAACATGCGCGATCTCATGGCCCAGAATGGCGGCGAGTTGGCTTTCGTCGCGGAGGGTCTGCAGCAGCCCGCGATAGACGAAGATGTAGCCGCCGGGCAAGGCGAAGGCATTCACCTGCGGCGAATCGATGACGCGGAAGTGGTAGACGATGCGGCCTCGCTTGACGCCACGCGCCACCGCGTTGCCAACCTGAATCACGTAGCTGGTTTCAGTGCTCAGCGGCGCGTTTTCCGGCAAGACGCCGGCGGCCAGAGTTTTGCCGAATTCCATTTCGGTTTCGTCCTGGATGCGAACCATTTGGAGAGGTACCGCATCGACGTCGCGCATCACATCGCCCCACATCTCCAGCACGGCGCTGAAGCTGGCGGCGCGGTCAACCGGCACCAGCGATGTCGCGATGGCACCGCCCGCCAGCAAGGCGGCCACGATGAAGAAAGCAATGGGGGGCCGCAGGGAAGAGGCGTGGGATGGGGCGGGCATCAGAGGATCCTCTTCAATTGTTCACGATAGCGGGTGTAGAGCCAACTGGCGGCCATCAGCAGCGCGCCCAGAACGATGAAACTGGCGATGCGGGGTAGACCCTGGAGTGAAGATAAATCGTAAATGAAAAGCTTCAGTATGCAGAATAAAAAGAAGCCCAGGCCGCAGAAGCGCATCACTCTTTCGGCGGTGACAAAGCCAAAGACCAGGAGGGCGACGCCTTCCATGCTCCAGGCGACGGTCAGCATGGGTCCGGAGACTTGGTTATAGAGCACGGCGGCGAGCAGCGCGGCTCCGAGCACGGCATAAATGGGGCGCGCCCAACGCTCGAAGCGGGATAGTGCATCGCGCGGAGAGAGGCGGTGGCCGGCAAAGAGTCCGGCGGCGACGACTAAGCCGGTCGCCAGACGAAGCGGTGTATCGGTCAGCGAGAAACTGACACTCCAAGCGCGCAGAAAGGCGGCCAAGGCGAGTAAGTAAGCTTGCCAGCGTAAGTCGGGAATGGGGTAACGCAGGCCCAGCCAGAGCAGTAACAGTCCGGCGAGCATGCTGCCGGTGCCGGAATGAGAACGCCCGATCTCGAGGCGCACCAGAAACAAAGCCAGCACGGGCGGCAGCCATAAGTAAAGGCGAGCGCGGGTACGGCTCCATAGATAGTAAAAGAGCGGAATAAACGGAGTGACGGTGAGTAAGCGGTGCGAGAAGATACCGGTGCGGCCGAGTGCGGGGAAGTTACTCATGAAGAGGCGGCCAAAGGCGGCGGCGGCGACCACGTGTCCGGCGCGGCGAAGCTCCGGGAAATTACTCAGTACGCCGGCCTCCACCATCGTTAAGGCGAGTAAGCCCCAGGCGGGGGCGGCGAGGGTGCCCGGGAGAAGGGTCCAGAGGAGCGTGGCAGCACCGAGGGCGACGAACTGCCAGGCGGCGTTCAGGGCAATGGAACGCTCCCGTCCGGCGTCGAGCGCGCGCCACAGCGAGCCCATCGCGAGGTAGGCGGCGGCGAAGATTGCCCAGGCAGTCCACGACGTGCCTGGTTTGTCGAACATCGTGTAAGTGAGCCCAGCGAGCACGGGCAGAGCCAGGGCATACGCTTGATAGCGAAGGTCGCGCGCTTCGAAGCGCCGGGCGATGAAGGCCAGGATGGCCGCTTGCATTGACCACGCCGCAAACACAAACGCGTGGGGCACTTCTTCCCACAAAACAAGGGCCACCAGAATAGATGCGCCCCAACCATAAATGCGCAGCGGCCGGATCGCCCGATTGGCATAAAAGCCGCCGGCCATCAGAATTCCCATGGGCGAGACGGCATTGAGGCGATAGCCGAGCCAGGTGATCGTGCGGTTTTCGGCATCGTCGATGAAGATGAGCTTGCTGAAAGCCAGGGCATTCACCGCGAGCCCGATCCACCGCGCCAGCGGAGTACGGGAGCGCCAGGCCAGCACGAAGAGGGCTTGGCCCTCAATGAAGAGAGCCAGAGTGGCGGAAAGACGATCGAAGCGCAGCAGGATAGCGGCGGCAGCGACGGCGCTGGCGGCGGCGAGGGCGAGCCCGGAGGCGCTCCACCATTGAGCGTCCGGTTGGTCAACTTCGCGATGGCGGCGGAAGAAAGCGCTCGCCGCAAAGGCGACGGTGGCGAGGCCCAAGAAAGACGAGTAGTGCTCGGGCGCGGCACCGCGCGTGGTGAGCAATGTCGCGGCGATAAAGGCCATGGTGTTGAGGACGTACTGCACCGCGTCTAAGGCCAATACTAACGACGCCCGGCGCGCGCGCCAATGATCGAAAAGCTCAAACAGCAGCCAATAAACCCAAAGAATCGGATGCCCAATGCCCGGCAGGAAGCCGGTGCTGGGAGGCAGGAAGGCGATCGTCGTGTAGGCCAGCAGAATGCCGAAGACGGGCATCGCGCGCCAGCCGAAGCGACTGCTGATGGCCAGCAATCCGGCGGCGAGCAGGGCTGAGGCGACCATGGCGAAGGCGGAGGATGGGTCCACTTGAAGGGCGGCAAAGGCGGCGAAAAAGGCGAGCCCGGTCACCCATTCGCTTTCATAGCGCAGGGAGCGCCACACCATGGCTGCGCCCACCAGCAGCAGGACGATGAGCCCGGCAATGGGGCTCTCAATCACCCGCGATTCAGGAATGCCATGCGCGGCAAAGGCCGTGAAGTAGAGCATTGCCCAACCACCGCTCAACAGGCCGATGGAGAAGATCTTGTAGCGCGGCTGGCGCTCGAGCCACATGCCGGCCGCGATCATGCAGCCGCCGGTGCAGATGCCCACCGCAATCTTGCCGATGGCGCCGAGCGAGTCGAGCGAGAAGCGGAGAAACAGGGCGAGCCCGATGACGAGGATCAGCGCGCCGAGCTTATTGAGGATGCTGCCACCCAACAGGGCTTCCCACTCTTCGCCTTGGAAACGATCGCGCCAAGTTGGTTGTGGAACAAGCGGCGGTGCGGGGGAGGCAAGTGGGGGAGCGCTGTTGAGCCACTCGGGCAGCGGAGGTGGCTCATCGATGATCGCCTCAACGGGGACCTGCGCGGGCGTGAATGCCGCCGCTGGTTCTGGCACCGGTTCTGGAAAACGAGCAGCAACTGGCGGGGCATGATGCAGCGCTTCCAACGCCTGCTCAGACGCGTAAACCCGAATCGTCAGCTCACGGACTCGTTCCGCTAACTCGCGCGCGTGCGACCGCTGACGGTAGAGAACGATGGACAGCCCCACCAACGCCACGAAGAAAAAGAATTCCATTGACGCTTAGTCGCGATTCAACGATTTCACCCGGTAGAAAGGTTTCGCTTTCTCCGCCGGATCCATCGTATAAGTCTGCTCCGTTTTGGTGGCGTCATAGTCGCGCCAAAGCCAGGCCAGCGCCGCCGGAGCCTCCGCATTGCCATGCCCTGCATTGTGCGTGCCGATGCCGAAACTGAGCTTAAAATCGTTTTCGCGCATCTTGAGCGAGTTAGCCATTTGCAGATTCTGATAAGGCCAGCTGCCGTGATTATTCTCGAGGTCCTCACTGCCGTCCTGCAGCCAGACGCGGATATTGCGCTTGGCCTCTTTGCGAATCTTGAAGGGATAAACGTTGCCGCCCTCCAGTTCGCCGGGCTTCCACTGAATGCTGGTGAAGCTGCCGATGCGCGAAAGCACGCGGCTGAATTCGTTGGGCATGAACCAGGCCACATTGAAGGCGCAGATGCCCCCCGACGAATTGCCGGCAATGGCCCGGCTATAAGCGTCGTTCCGCAGGTTGTAATTCTTAGCCACGGCGGGCAGCATTTCGCCCATCAGGAAACGGGCATAGGTGTCGTTCACCGTGTCGTATTCAAGAGAGCGCATGCGCTTTTCGCCAATCGATCCGGGCTGAATGAAGATATGCACGGCGACCGGAATCTTCTTTTGCTGGGTGAGATTGTCGATGACGATTTGGAGGCGGGAGCCGCCTTCGCGAGCCGTGTAACCGGCACCGTCCTGCCACACCATCACGGCGGCCGGGCGGGCGGCATCGTATTGGGCGGGGACATAGGTCCAGTAGTCACTCAACATGCCTTCGTAGATCTTGCTGGTGTGCACCATCTTGTCCGATAGCTTGCCGCGCGGCACGCCGGCTTGCTCATAATGGTCCGGCGTAAAGGCCGGCACGTCGTTCTTGCCGCCGAAGGGCTGGCCGTTCACTTCATACACGAAGCGATGGATGGTGCCGGTTTTGAGCGTGGTTTTGTGGATCCATAGCGCGCCGGCTTTCTTCATTTTGACGGCCGGCATCTCATCAACGGAAATGGACGGGGCGCTGTCCGACTTAACCGCGAAAATGAAGTCGGGGCCAACCCCGGCCCAGGCTTCGCCCTTCTCCAGCGAGCCTTTGGGCACGGCGGCCGTGAGGGCGTCAGTAAACGCGGCGGAACCGGGCGCGAGCTTGAAAATATCGGCCTGGGCCAGCAGCGTGGCGGCCAAGGAAAGAAAAGTGAGAAACAGCTTCATACCGGCCACAAGAATATCAGAGCCTCCCCCCATGGGAAACAGTTACCCTAAAATTGAGACGCTGTGGAACAGATTGGGCGATATCAGATTCAGGGTGAGTTGGGGCGCGGGGCGATGGGCGTCGTCTATCGCGCGCTCGATCCCGCCATTGGCCGGATCATCGCCATCAAGACGATCCACCTCAGCACGCTCACCGATCCGCAGGACCGCGAGCGCATGCATGACCGTCTGCGGCGCGAAGCCCAGTCCGCCGGCATTCTCTCGCATCCCAACATCGTCACCATTTACGACATTCAAGACCACGGCGACACGGCTTACATCTTTATGGAGTTCGTCGACGGGCCGACGCTTGAAAGCATCACCTCCGACCGTCGCGCGCCCAGCCCCGCCACCTTGCTGGCGCTGCTGAAGCAGATCGCCGCCGCTTTAGATTTTGCCCATTCCAAAGGCATTATCCATCGCGACATCAAGCCCGCCAACATCATGATCCAGGGCGAGCGGATCGCCAAGGTCACCGACTTTGGCATTGCCCGCATCAATGCCGAAGCGTCCGTGTCGCGCGGGGCCACCGTGGCCGGCACCTTGCTGGGTACGCCGAATTACATGTCGCCCGAGCAGATTCAGGGCGATGCCGTCGATGGCCGCGCCGACCAGTTCTCGTTCGCCGTGCTGACGTATGAACTGTTGACCGGTGAGAAGCCATTCCGCGCGGACAGCATTCCCGCCCTGATCTACAAGATCATCAACCAGGATCCGCCGCCCGCCGAGCGCATCAACGCCAGTCTTCATCCGGCCGCCGGTGCGGCGCTGGCCCGCGCCATGGAGAAGGATGGCAACCAGCGCTTTGCTAACTGCGTCGAGTTTGTCGAAGCGTTGGAGCTCGGGTTAACGCGGCTGCCGCAGTGGCAGCCACTGCCGCGGGGGGCGAGCGATTCAGCGCCCACCATCGTGGAGCCGCCGGGTTGGGCCGCCACGGCGGTGTCGCCTGCTCCTCTGCCTGAATTACCATTACCCGAACTACCCGAGCCGCGACGGCGGGAGGATGCCCTCGACGCGGTGGAGTTGCGCAAAGGCGGCCGCCTGCTGAAGTTCGCCGGCATCGCCGCCGGTGTGGCTCTGGCCATCGCGGCAGGAATCGTTTACTGGGCGCAGAACACCAACTTTTCGACGCCACCGCCCAAGGCGTCCGTAGAAGAGTCGAGCCCCGGCGATCAAAGCCAGCCAAACGGCGCGCCCCAACCCATGACGCCGGTACCGGAGGCCAAGACTCCTGAGCTCAAGCCGGAGCCCAAGCCTGGGCCCAAGCCTGAACCCACCACCCAGCCGCAATCGGGCGGGCTGCAACTCTATCCGGTCAGCCTGCGCTCGCAGCCGGATGGGTCCACTGCCGTGCTCGAAAGCGGGCGTGGTTGCCGTACGCCGTGCGAGATCCAGGTGCCCGCCGGACGCCATACCGCCACCTTTACGGCGGATGGCTTCACGCCCTTGACGCAGCGTTTCGAAGTGCCCGCACAAGACGCGATCATGGCGCGGCTGGACGCCAACACCGGCACCGTCTTTCTCGATTCCACACCGTCCGGCGCCTCCATTCGCGTCGACGGCAAGGACGTTGCCAGTAAGACGCCCACCACGCTCGCTTTGCCCGCGGGCCGCCACAAACTCGAATTTTCTAAAGATGGCTTCGCTTCGCAGCAGCATGACGTCGACGTCGTCGATGGCGCAATTTCGAAGCTGAGCATTCGCTGGAGTGAAAAGAAATGACCAATCGAAGACTATTTTTATCGGCCCTCAGCGGCGTCCCTTTCCTGTGGTCAGCCGACACGCCCAAACGCGACGGCCGCATCATGTCCACGCGCCCCTTCGACATCGAAATGGAGCTCGACGGCTTCAAAGACTACTTGACTCCGAACGACCGCTTCTATGTGCGGACCCATCACTTCACGCCCAATCTGCAAGCCGGTACTTTCAAACTGGAAGTGAGCGGCGAGGTGGCCAACAAGTTCGCCTTAACCCTGGACGAGCTGAAGAAAATGCCCGCCGCTGAACTCGTCAGCGTCTGTGAATGCGCCGGCAACGGTCGCGCCTTTTATGAGCCCGCTATTCCCGGGTTGCAATGGGAACACGGTGCCGTCGGCAATGCCAAGTGGCGTGGCGTGCGTCTGGCCGACGTGCTCAAAAAGGCCGGCGTCAACCCCGCCGGAAAGTACGTTCTCTTCAATGGCGGCGACACCCCCGTCGGCAAGATGCCGGACTTCCAACGCACCATCCCGCTGGCGAAGGCCATGGAGATGAACACCCTGCTCGCCTACGAAATGAACGGCGAAACGCTGCCCGTCTCGCATGGCTTTCCCCTGCGAGTGATCGTGCCCGGGTGGGCGGGTGATTGCTGGGTGAAGTGGCTGACCAACATCACGATTCTGGACAAAGAATTCGACGGTTTCTTCATGAAGACGGCCTACCGCCATCCGGGCAAGCCGGTGACGCCGGGGGTAGCCGTCGATCCGGCGCAGATGAAGCCCGTCGAGTCACTGCATATCAAGAGTGTCATTGCCACGCCGCTCGATGGCAGCGCTGTATCTCCAGGCCAGCCCATCCGGATTGCCGGCGTCGCCTGGAGCGGCATGTCGCCGGTGGCGCGCGTGGAAGTGTCAGTGGATCGCGGCCGTACCTGGAAGCCGGCCACGCTCGGTACTGAGAAACACACCTTCGGCTGGCGGCAATGGCACTTTGACTGGACGCCATCCACCACCGGCTACCACATCTTAATGGCCCGCGCCCGCGATGTATCGGGCGATTCGCAGCCTTTTGAACCCGAGTGGAACCCCTCCGGCTACCTCTGGAACGTCGTCCACCGCGTGGCGATCGAAGTCACCGAAACCCCCACCCCCACAGCGGTCGCCCCCCCCCCCCCCCCAAAACCCCCGCAAACCCCGATACCCGCGAAATTGCACCCC
>JANLPT010000129.1:0-1785 GCA_031367405.1 Bryobacteraceae bacterium | reverse complement strand
CGGGAACGGCGACACGGTCCATTCCGCGACGTTTCCGGCCATATTCAGCGCTCGAGAGGGGCTCTGCCGCTCCGGCAAGTCGTCCACCGGCACCAACTGCCCCGGGCTCTTCATCGGCTCGTTGCCCCACGGATACACGCGCCCATCGGTTCCCCGCGCCGCCTTTTCCCACTCCGGCTCCGTCGGCACCCGCCGTCCGGCCCACGCGCAGTAGGCCTTGGCGTCGTCGAGCGTCACATCGACTACCGGCATCCGAGGTTCGCCTTTCGGAGGCGACCGGCCGATGGCCTGCGCGAAGCGGCTATACTGCTCGTTCGAGACTTCCGTCGCGTCAACGTAGTAAGCCGGAAGCTCCATCTCGCGCCTCGGATTCGGCGACTCCGCCGAGTCGTCCCCAAAGATAAACTTGCCTGCTTTCACCAGAAACAACGGCCCATTGGGCTCAGAAACCGTGGCAGGATGGACGGTCTCGGGCACCACGATCTGGTCCGGTATTTTCGGTTCCGGCCCGCGCGTGCTCACCCAATACCCAATCCCGGCCAGCACCACCAGGCCACCCAATGACGGCAGCAACCACCCTGGCATGGCGGGTCTTGGCGGCGGCGGAGTGGGCGGTCGCGGCGTCGCTTCACGCTCCATTTCCCGCATCATCATCGGTTGCCGCGGCAAAGCCTGCGGCAAGGGCCGTTCGGGCGCCAGAGAATCGGCTACCGGCCTGGCCCGGCTCTCAATCGCCCGCGGGGCCTGGCCCAAACCCAATCCGCGTAACGCCTCCACCACCTCGCGCGGCGAGCCTGGGCGGCGATCCTTCTCTTTTTCCAGCAGCCGGTTCACCAGCTGTTCCAGCGCCGGATCCACCCCGGGCACCATCGTCGAAAGCGCCGGGGGCAGCTTCTCCAAGTGCCCCAGTTCGATGATGCGCAAGTTATCGCCCACAAACGGCTTGCGGCCGGAGAGCAACTCAAACAGGATCACGCCGAACGAATAGAGGTCGCTGCGCGCATCGCACGTTTCGCCACGAATCTGCTCCGGCGACATGTAATAAGGGGTGCCTAGTGTCTCACCGCGCGTAGTAAGACCCGTGGGTACATCGGTCGCTTTCGAAATGCCAAAATCCAGCACCACCGCCCGCCCACTGCTATCCAGCCGTACGTTCGACGGCTTCAAATCGCGATGGACCACGCCTTTGTCCGACGCCCACACCAGCGCCTCAGCGATTTGCCGCGCCAAGTAGATCGTCTCCGCATTCGACAGCTGCCCGTGCTGCTCGATGTAGCGGCTCAAGTCCTCGCCATCCACGTAGGGCATGATCAGGTAGTGCAGGCCACTGCCTTCGCCAATATCGATGATGGCGACAATGTTCGGGTGGCCTTGCAACGTGGCAGCCGTGCGGGCCTCCTCTCGAAAACGCGCCACGATGCGCGGCTCGTTCGAGAGCGAGTCAGCCAGAACTTTCACGGCGACCAGCCCGCCGTGAGCGCGGTGCTTCGCCAAAAAGACTTCGGCCATGCCCCCGCCGCCGATCCATTCGAGGACCTCGTACTTATCGCCAATCAGCTGATGGAGCGCGGCGCGGACAGCATTGCGAACCGATGACATGTGAAACTTATTCTACAGTGGGACGGGGCTCCCAGCCCAATCCCATTGAATTTTCCCGAGAGCGGACCGAGCGCCACGAGCAGGAGCCACTTACTCTGCAGGAGGCATGCTCGTAAACCCATTTTTTCAACGCCGCCACCAGCCGGGAACGTAGTGACCGGGTTCTCGACGGCCGAGCGAACCCGG